>JAESPY010000101.1 GCA_016765435.1 Emcibacter sp. | reverse complement strand
ATGGCGGGAGACGACCCCGTAAGACCCACGTCAACGCCCATTTTTTCCTTAAGTTCTGTATTTTCCCGACGAAGTTTTTCAACCTCTGTGGCCCGTTCCACCATAATCAACAGCTTATCTGTTTCAAAAGGTTTGCTGATAAAATCATAAGCCCCAAGCTTGATCGCCGAAACCGCCGTTTCAATATTACCGTGACCGCTAATAATAACCACCGGGAGATCCGCATGGGATTTCTTGATGACTTCCAGAATTTCCAGCCCGTCCAGACGGCTTCCTTGTAGCCAGATATCCAGAATAATCAAAGAAGGTCGTCGGGCTTCTATCTCTGCCAGTGCGCTGTCGCTGTCTTTTGCGGTGCGGGTTTCATATCCCTCATCATCCAGAATGCCGGATATCAAATCCCGAATATCTTCTTCATCATCAACAATTAAAATATCAAGAGCCATAAGCTATCCTTACATTGTTTCCGGAGGTCTCTTTCCGGGAATGTATGTTTTTATAAAAGACAAGCGTTATCGTTGCCCCCATATCTGCATTATTTTCCAGATTTAAGTCTCCCCCGTGATCAGTCATTATTTTTTTGACGATCGCCAACCCCAGTCCGGTTCCTTTGGCGCGGGTTGTAATATAAGGCTCGATGAGTTTATCCATCAAATGTTCCGGTAATCCCATGCCATTGTCTTTAACCTGAACATGTGTCTCTCTTGGGGTGTCAACAATGGAAACCTGTATTTTCCCCTGATAATCATCATTGTCACTCTTTACCGAAGCCGCCATGGCGGCAATAGATTCCGTTGCATTCTTTATCAGGTTAATCAGGGCCTGTCCGATTTGCNCGGCATCACATTCAACATTCAAAATATCCGAGGCGCATATCAGTTCAAATTTAATATTCTGATTGGCTACTTCCTGAAGGAAATAGGCCCGTTTGGTAATTTCAGCCAGATTTTCCGTTTTAATATCAGGGGCCGGCATCCGGGCAAAAGAGGAAAATTCATCAACCATACGCCGCAGATCACCCACCTGTCGAACGATGGTATCCGTACATTGGACGAACACCCCCGGGTCACTTTTAATTTCTTTCAGGTATTTGCGTTTCAAACGTTCTGCCGCAAGCTGAATCGGCGTCAGAGGGTTTTTAATCTCATGAGCAATACGCCGGGCAATATCGGACCATGCCGCATTTCTTTGGGCGGCAACCTGCTCGGTAATATCATCAAAGGCAATCACAAAGCCCTGAATTTCCCCTTTTTTCATTTCAGCGGTAATCCTGACCATAAGGTTGAGGTTTATCTCGTCCCGTTCGATCACAATCTGATCCTGTACAGACGGGTTTTCTGAGGACCTGATTTTGTTAAAAAGATCTTCTACCTCCGGCATAATATCCTGAATTCTTGTCCCTGGGATATGATCAATGTCAAGGTTCAGCATATTTGCCGCCGACTTATTAGGCAACGTTACTTTACCTTTTGGGTCAAGCCCCATAATACCTGCCGATACGCCCGACAGAACTGCCGCCATAAAACGGTGGCGTTCCTCTAGCGTTATATTAGCCTGACGAATATCTTTCTGTTGCTGGTCCAATTGCCGGATCATTTTATTAAAAGCACGGGTCAAGCCCCCTAGATCATCATAGCCCTTTTGAATGGGCGCACGGGCGGTAAAATCCCCCTTGCCGACTTTTTCTGAAGCATCTACCAAATTTGTGATCGGCTCCATTAGCTTACGGGCAAACCCAATACCAAGCCATATGGCCGCCAATAGAATCAAAAAAGCAATGATAATGAATGTCAGGTTAAACCAAAGTCGATAGCGGGACTGATCGTTAAGGGCCGCCATATAATCTGAACGTGCCTCCGTCGTATCTCTCACCAAAGCCAAAGCCTTAGGATCAACAAAACGGCTGATATAAAGAAAATGTCCCAGAAAGCCATCTAAAGCCACAAGAACGCGGACACGGTTGTCATTATGACCACCGATAATCGGCACGATATTCCCTTTAGCCGCCATATCCAGTGCCGCGAGGGGAAATGAATCACCAAGCAAGGTCAATGTGGTTTTCGCCCGCGCCTTCACCTTTCCGTTGCGATCAAACACAATCGCTTCTGAAAGCGTTAGAAACTGGGCCTGAACGGACAGCGCTTTTTCAAGAAGCGGCGTATTTTCCGACAATGCAAAAGCCTGAGAATTTAAATCTCGGGCAACGCCCAAAACATCGGCCTGAATGGCTTTTTTATGTTCTTCTATATAGGCTTCGGCCACGGCCTGTGAACTGTCAAGGGCGGTGCGCACCTTGTCGCTGAACCAGCTCTGCATACCAAATTCAAAAAACAGCCCTGAAGCCACCGCAACAATGATGGTCGGGGTGATGGCCACAATACTGAATAGNGTTATGATGCGACGGTGCAGACGGGAACTGCCTGCACTTTCCTTTTGACTGGCCCGTAATTGCATGATCTGTTGGGCAACCATGGCCCCTAAAACAAGCAAAATACTCAGATTAATGGTCAGTAAAACAAAGAGTGTGGTCGATGTGGGCAGAAACGGCCCNACATTGGAAAAAGTCGCAAAGGTAGCNAATACGGACAACACNGCNGCAATCGCCATGCCATAGGCCGATTTCTTGGCAAGATTCACCCGCCTTGCCCATGAAGCCAGTCTATATAGCGGCTTTGATTTTTTCTTGTTCATATGGATAGAAACACCCAGGTAAATAAACACTTAACCATAAGAATATCATATTGTTGCAATTATGCAACAGGTGAATGTATCTTTGGTGTGATCATTATCCTTTACGGATATCAATATCCAAATCCCTGATCTTCTTGCGCAGGGTATTGCGGTTAACGCCTAATAATTCCGCCGCTTTGATTTGATTCCCACGGGTCGCCGACAAAGTATTTTCAATCAAGGGTTTTTCAAATTCACGTAACAGGCGGGAATATAACCCGGCGGGTGGCAAATCATGGGGAAGATGAGCATCAAAATATTTCTTCAAATGACGATTGATAGATTCCTGCAATGTCTCATTAGACGGCACACCGGATTCCGTCGTTTGATTACCCGCATCCAANGGCACCATTTCAGAACGGGCAATATCCAGCGTAATGGTATCTTCCACATAAAGNGCGGCNATACGCTGACANAGNTTTTCCAGTTCNCTGACATTTCCCGGCCAATTATATTGTTTGAGATATTCCAGNGCATCCGCCTCAATCAACTTNGGCACCTGNCCATTTTCAGCGGCATATATATTNAGGAACTGNCGCATCAGNTCATGAATATCATCNATTCGTTCCCGAAGCGGCGGNAANCTGAGCGGAACCACATTCAACCGGTANAAAAGATCNTCNCGNAANAGNCCNTGATGGATCAATGACTTNAGNTCCCGGTGGGTGGCGCAAATAATTCTGACATNGGTNTTAATGGANCGCCTGCCCCCGACGGTGGTATATTCNCCTTCCTGCAATACTCTGAGCAGGCGGGTNTGTGCCTCTAANGGCATNTCACCNATNTCATCCANAAACANCGTTCCGCCCTGTGCCTGTTCAAAGCGNCCNGTGGTNCGGCTTTCNGCCCCTGTGAAAGCGCCTTTTTCATGNCCNAANAATTCACTTTCGATCAACTCACGGGGAATCGCCGCCATATTNANNGCAACAAAGGGNNTNTTTTTNCGTTTACCAAAATCATGCAANGCTCTGGCNACAAGNTCTTTNCCCGTACCGGATTCNCCNGTNATNGTCACGGTCAGGTCNGTCATCATCAGACGCGCCATCACCCGGTAAACATTTTGCATGGCAGCGGAACGACCAATGAGAGGCAGTTCCTCTACTTTATNATTCATNTCCGCNATNNCNGNCGTATCCGNCTTGACCGACAGGGCCTTGACGACGACAGATTTAAGCTCGTTCAAATCAAAAGGTTTGGGCAGATATTCATAAGCGCCGCGTTCCGTTGCCTTAACCGCTGTCATCAATGTATTCTGTGCCGACATAACAATCACCGGNAGGTCAGGGCGGATTTTCTTGATTTTTGGTAACAGGTCAAGGCCATTCTCATCGGGCATAACCACNTCGGTAATCACCAGNTCGCCTTCGCCATTGGANACCCAACGCCACAGGGTGGCNGCATTNCCNGTCAGCCTTACCTGATANCCNTCACGTTCAAATGTTTTGGACAATACCANNCGAATGGCCTTGTCATCATCNGCNATCAATATCATTTTATTGGTCATTTTCCCAAATCCNGACTNTAGCTTGGCAATAATACTCTGAAGATAGTGGTNGCCTGTGTTGTNTCACATTCNATGATNCCGCCGTGATCNCCNACAATCTTNGCNACAAGAGGCAGCCCAAGACCGGTTCCCGTTGCTTTAGTNGTCACAAAGGGATCAAAAAGATGCGGTTTNAGATCATCTGAAATGCCCGANCCNTTATCAATCACACANATTTCAAGCGGCNGATGAATACGCTCCGTNGACCCTNCTACGGCCACCCGGACCCCATGACGNTANGCGGTTGTAAGNGTCACTTCACCGCCCGTAGNNGCCACAGCNTCCACGGCATTTTTGATCAGATTNAGAAAAACCTGAATCAATTGCCCCTTGTCTCCCCGTGCCGATGGAATGGACGGGTCNTATCTTTCCCGGAATGTNACATGCTTGCCAAAACCGTTCTGGGCCAATTTGCGCACATGCTCTAACACGGAATGGATATTAATATTTTCAGGGATGATCGGTCTGTTNTTNGAAAAAACCTCCATCCGGTCCACAAGAGCACATATACGGTCNGTTTCCTGCACGATAAGCTGGGTCAAATCCCGGTCACTCTCGCTGACTNCCTGCTCCANAAGNTGNGCCGAGCCACGAATGCCNGACAGNGGNTTTTTNATCTCNTGGGCCAGAACCGANGCCATTCCCGCCACAGANCGCGCNGCACCCCGGTGACTAAGCTGCTGGCTGATNTTCTGGGCNATACTTCTTTCCTGCAACTGGACCACCATGTCGCCATCCCCCTCAATCTGGGGAGACACATGAATATCAACACGTTTGTCACCATGTTTCGGATTGTTCAAGGTAATATCATATTCGGATGTTACGGTTTTATTCTGCCGCGACTGGTTAACGATGGCCACAAGCGGGCTATCGTGGGGGACAATTTCCTCCAATTTACGGTTGAGAAGCCGTTTTGCCCCGGAGAAGAACAATTGCTCCGCCGCATAATTGACATAGGTNATNNGATTTTCNNCATTCANGGCAACGATACTGTCCGGCAGNGAATTGAGTATCACATCATGATTNATGGCCGNTTGNTCACTCAAGCTGCAATCTCCTCAATCAGNGGGTCAAANAAATCNTTGATCATCTGNCGNACCTGNTGCGCATCGCTCATCCGGTTGACCTGNTGACGNAAAGCCGCACTTTCCCGCAATCCCTTAGTNTACCATGAGATATGTTTNCGGGCGATTCTCTTGCCCGATGGCTCGCCGTAATGATCNATCATGGCCTGATAATGATCCAGTACGATATGTTTCANTTCAGATAAAGTTGGATCAGGNAATATCTCATTCGTCTTGAGATAATGGATAACCTGTGACAGGAACCAAGGCTTACCATAAACACCGCGCCCAATCATGACGCCGTCTGCACCCGATTGCCTCAGAGCTTCTGCGGCATCTTCACAGGTAATGATATCGCCGTTGGCAATCACCGGAAGCGANACCGCNTCCTTGACTTGCCGGATGAAGGTCCAGTCTGCTTTGCCTTTATACATCTGATTACGGGTGCGGCCATGAACAGTGACCATCTTGATTCCCACNTCCTCTGCAATATGNGCCAGTTCCGGNGCNTTNCGNTTGNTAATATCCCATCCGGTACGCATTTTCAGGGTAACAGGCACTTGCACGGCCTCGACAACCGCCACTAATATCTTNCGGGCTTCNGNCAANTCCTGCATTAAAGCAGACCCGGCATAACCNTTGACAATCTTTTTGGCCGGACAGCCCATATTAATGTCAATGATTTGGGCACCCTTGTCTTCATTCATTTTCGCCGCCAGCGCCATCATTTCCGGGTCACAGCCNGCCAATTGCACGGACATCAGATATTCATCGCTTTCCGCATAAGCCATNTTATGGGTACGNTCATGGTCCCGGATCATGGCCTGACTTGCNATCATTTCAGANGTGACCANCCCNGCCCCAAAGCTTTTTACCANCCGCCGNAANGGCAAGTCAGTAACGCCCGCCATGGGGCTGAGCAATACAGGGNNTTCAAGCTCTATTGGTCCNATATTTATTTTCATGNTNGGNATCACNCTGTCTAATATTTAAGCAATTTNNATTATTGGTCAATAATTAATCAAAATCAGGTCGCACCATACATGAAAAGATATTTAAGGTCAAAGAGGATTTAGCATAAGAAAAATACAGACTTTGTTACCATGAAATGATAGTTTCCCCCTTAAATAACGGAAAATATACCATGAAGGTTGCCATATTAATTGTTGCCGCAGGCAGAGGACACCGGGTCGGTGCAGATATGCCCAAACAATATATCCCGCTGGCTGGAAAAGCCATCCTCTACCATACCGTAAACGTCTTCCTGCAGGTGCCTTATGTTGATCTGATCCAGACCGTTATTCATCCGGATGATCATGACCTGTATGACAAAGCCATGGGTGATCTTGCCGTTCTTCCCCCGGTCAACGGCGGGGCGACACGGCAACAGTCTGTTATGAAGGGATTGCAGGCCCTCGCCCGTCATGAACCGGATATTGTGCTGATACATGATGCCGCCCGCCCATTTATTTCCCCCAAACAAATTGAAGATATCATTGTCAAGACGGCGGAATATGGTGCCGTCATTCCGACCCTGCCTATGACCGATACTGTAAAGAAAGTAACGGACGGGAAAGTCAAAAAAACACTGGAGCGGTCAAGTATGGCCCGTGCACAAACTCCACAGGCATTCCGGTTTAAATTGATTTTCATGGCCCATAAAAGAATGGAAGATAAAGACTTTACCGATGATTCCGCCGTCGCTGAGGCCTGTGGCATACAGCTATTGCCCCACCCCGGAGAGGAAAGGAATTTTAAGATCACCACCAGTGAAGACCTGAAAAAGGCTAGCCATATGATTAAGGAAAACCTCACCGATATCCGTACTGGTCTGGGCTTTGACGTTCATGCCTTTGAAACCGGGAGCAGCGTTATTTTGGGCGGCATCACCATACCCCATGATCGCAAATTAAGAGGGCACTCGGACGCTGATGTGGCCCTGCATGCGCTGACCGATGCCCTGCTAGGCGCCATAGGTGATGGAGATATCGGCACACATTTTCCGCCCAGTGATGATAAATAGAAAGGAGCCAATTCGGATCTTTTTCTGAAACATGCCGCCAGCTTACTAACCGAAAGAAAAGGCATCATTTCCAACATTGACCTAACCATTATTTGTGAAGCCCCGAAGATCAGCCCTCATGCCCAAGCCATGCGGGATAATATCGCTGATATCCTTGAACTAGAGGTCACACGGGTCAGCGTCAAGGCTACCACCACAGAAAAGCTCGGCTTTACCGGACGCGGCGAAGGAATCGCAGCCCAGGCTATTGTCACTGTCCGTCTGCCAGAATAGAGAGAAAGTAGAATATGTTTGTTGATAAATGGTCAAAATCTCCGGTTCATCCGGCCTTGCTCCTCGCCACATGGTTCTATTCCGGTATGGCCCCCAAAGCCCCTGGCACCATGGGGTCATTAGCGGCCCTGCCCTTTGCCTGGCTGCTTATTGAACGGTTCGGGCCTATTGGCTTAACGATCGGTATTATTGCGGTATTTATGGCTGGGCTCTGGGCATCTGATGTCTATATGAAAGAAACCGGGAAGACAGACCCCGGTGAAATTGTCATTGATGAGGTCGCCGGACAATGGATTGCCTGTCTGCCCATCGCCGCCATGACGTCACTTACGCCCTTAAGCCCCGGTCCTTTTGTGTTGGCCTTTGCCGCGTTCCGGGTTTTTGATATCTATAAACCTTGGCCGATCAAAATATTTGATCAACGCCATGATGCCTATGGCGTGATGATGGATGATGTCATCGCCGGATTTTTCGCCGCCCTGATTATGATTGGATTTTATCTTTATGTTCTCACCTAAAATCATAAAACTGGCCACTGAAACCCTGCAAATGGCCCGGGATAAAGGCTATCATCTGGCGACTGCGGAATCCTGTACAGGGGGACTCATCATGGGGGCGTTAACCGAAATTTCCGGATCATCTGATGTGGTTGTCCGAGGCTTTATCACCTATACCAACCGCGCTAAAATGGAAGTTTTGGGGGTGACGGGTGAGATATTACGCATCGGTGGTGCCGTGACACAAGAAACCGCCATTGCCATGGCCCAAGGGGCTCTGGAAAAATCTTCCGCCACGATCGCCGTCTCTGTTACGGGCATTGCCGGGCCGGGTGGTGGCAGCTCTGATAAGCCTGTCGGCCTTGTACATATGGCCTGTGCCAGTCGGGGCGGTCCAACGCGACATGAAAAATATCTTTTTGGTGATATTGGCCGGGGGAAAGTCCGGGAAGAAACTGTGATTTCCGCATTAAAATTATTTCAAACGGCCATGACATAAAACAGCCGTCCCTCTATCCCGTTGATCCTTGTCGCGATTCCTGAAAAAATACGCGTAAATAAAAAAATCCTCAAAGTGATTTAAATTTTATCGACATGCTTCATGCACTTTATTATATCGAAAGATATAAATTATAGAGTGATCTCCCTAACCCTATATATCCAATGGCATAAATTAACTCATTTTATGGCCTATACCCCATCCAGATTAATCATTCCTCAGGTTTTTTACGTATAATCTCGTTAACATGTATTCAAACAAGTAGTTAGCCAGAGTATAACGACGGGGATCTTAGTATGTATCGCTACTTATCCAATATGAAAATTCGCATAAGATTTGTTTTGCTGATTTTTATTGCTGTTGCGGGATTCCTGATCACCGTATCGGTCATATTGACAGAAGATTATAAAACAGCAAAAAATGCCGCCAATTTTCAAGAATTAGCCGATCTCGCCCCCGTAACTGGGCAATTGATTCATGAATTACAAAAAGAACGTGGGGCCTCTGCTGTATATCTGGGCACTTCTGCTCTGAACAATTCACCAAAAGAGCTTACTCGTCAGAAAAATACTACAGATAGTGCACTGAATAAATTTACCACCCAGATAGCACGACAAAAAAACAGGTTATATAGTGACAACTTTAAAAATATTGTCACTGCCGTACTGCTGGATCTAGATCAGCTAAAGGGTTGGCGACAAGATATAACAGACCGTTCCGCCACAGCCTCGGAAATGACATCCTATTATACAGAAACCATCAGTCATCTTTTGACGATCATTGCCCAAATGGGAAAATTTAGCCTCAGCCCCGAGATAACCGAGGATTTTATCGCCTTCAAAAGCTTCATGGAAGCGAAGGAACGAGCCGGTCAGGAAAGAGCCATTGGCTCTACTGGCTTTGGCGCAGGAAAATTTGATCCCGTAACCATAAATAAATTTCTGCTTCTGATCGCGGAACAAAATTCATATATGGAAATATTCAGAAAAAATAATTCCCCGGCCAGCATTCAAGTCGCCGACAAAATTCTTTCTGGCCCGGTCATTCAGGAACAGCTCAGGCTTCGTAATATCGCCCTTAAAACAATAACCACAGGCTCAACGGAAAATATTACCGCCGCCTATTGGTTTAAAATTGCCACGGATAGAATCAACTTGATGAAACAAGTTGAGGACAATCTTTTAGGCGAACTTTTTAGCCAGACCCAAAAAGCCGAAGATGCCGCGCAGAATCGTTTTTTCATTATTCTGTTTGGCTCCCTGATCACAACCATCATCATCGTTGGCGGCAGCTATATCATTGCCCGCAGTATCATCCGTCCTTTGAATGACATAACAACAGCCATGCATGATATTGCCAGCGGAAATCTAGAGCGGAAAGTTCCCCATGAAAATATGCCGAACTCCATTGGAGAGATAGCCCGCGCCCTATTCATCTTTAAATCCAAGGTCATTGAGAATATAGCATTGGAGGAACAGGCCAGAGAACAACAGCAGAAAGAAGAAGAGCGCAAATGGTTGAAACTGGAAATAAAACGCAGCGAAAAGGCCCGTGTTGAACTCAAAAAATTAAAGGAAAAAGCCGAAATCGCAAATCTGGCCAAAAGCGAGTTTCTGGCCAATATGAGCCATGAACTTAGAACGCCACTCAACGCCATCATTGGATTTTCCGATATAATGAGACTAAAAATGCTCGGCAATTACAAAATTGACCGCTATCAGGAATATGCCACAGACATTAATGTTTCTGCCATTCATCTGCTGGATATTATAAATGATGTTCTTGATCTCTCCAATGTGGAAACCAGTAAATCCAACCTGATAACCAAGGAAATTTCCATAGGCGAAATGATCAGCCCGGTTCTTTCAATTCTAACCCCCCATATTCAGGAAATGAATATAGATGTACAGATGGATAAAGAATGCCTTGAAAACACCCTCATAAAAGTTGACGAACGGCGTTTTAAAAAAATACTGCTAAATCTTCTTTCCAATGCCGTTAAATTTTCCCATCAAGACGGTAAAATTACCATCACAACGTTTACTGAAAATGGCTTTTCACTGATGATCGAAGACAATGGCATTGGGATGAATCCTGACGATATTCCAAAAGCACTCACGCCCTTTTCACAGGTTGATAGCGCCCTCAACCGTAAATATGACGGAGCGGGGCTTGGCCTGTCACTGGCCAATGAATTTATCAAATTACATCAAGGGACTCTTGACCTGAAAAGCCAGATTAACATTGGAACAACCGCGACGATCTGGCTGCCAATTTCTCGATTGGTAGTGGCGGAAGAAATCACACATCGGGGCGCATAACCGCCACCTCTTTTCATTGCGATGACTTTTACCAAGAAATTACTGGTATCTATAAAGTAGATAAGGCAAAATGGCTTTATGAAAGTATTTGAAGATTTTCAGGTTGGAAAAACCGACGTTTTTGGTGATTATCTGATCACCGAAGAAGAGATCATTGAATTTGCCACAAAATATGATCCCCAGCCCTTCCATATTGACCCGGATTTCGCTGCGAAGTCTTTTCACGGGCAATTAATTGCCAGTGGCTGGATGACAGGCGCCATCACCATGCGGCTGATTTGTGACCATCAACTTACCGACAGCACCAGTATCGGCTCTCCCGGCATTGATAAGCTACGCTGGATCAGGCCTGTTTATGCCGGTGACCGCCTTAAAGCATCGGTAAAAGTTCTGGAAACACGGGAATCCAGAAGCAAACCCGGTATGGGCATCGTAAATTATGAAGTTATTACGTTGAATCATAAAGATGAAGTCGTCATGTCAATCACAACAACGGGCATGTTTTTGACACGAGCGGCTTATGAAGCACAAGAATCTTTGAAAACGCCCTAACAACATCCAATCCGAAAGCTCAAAGGCCATTGTATCGTTTTCTTGTCCGAGTGTTGCCCCCATGCTGCTGATAATGCGGGCATGATCTCCTGCAAAGGGTCCCTGCCCTTATCCGCACGGTAACGCACGACCGAAGACCATGTTCCCAAATATCCGATCAGGTCATCCCGCGTCCAGCTACTTGCCATGGAAAAAGAGGGGGCGGCTTTCTCCTGAAACGGAAAGTCTATCGTCTGGTATTTGTCCCTGACTAATTGTCGTTCTGATGGCCAATATTCACCGACGATATCATCGTTCAACTTATGGATTATAGGATCAATCTTCTCATTAATTTCCAAAAGGTCATAGGTCCAAACGGCTAAAATCCCTCCCGGTTTCAAGACACGCTTCACTTCCTGATAAAAAGCGTCATGATCAAACCAGTGCAAAGCCTGTGCAACAACGATTAAATCCACAGAGGATGTTTCAAGCTCGGTTTTCTCCGCTGTAGCGATACGAAAGGATATATTGTCCGCCCCCTGCGCTTGGCTAATTTGCTTTTCACTAGCATCGGTTGCCACAATATGATCGAAGAAGGGCGACAGACCTTGTGCGGCTTGTCCAGTTCCGGTCGCACAATCCCACGCCAAAACACGGCCACCGCATATATCTGATAGATAGCTATATAATTCTGGAGGATAAGAAGGTCTAAATCTTTTGTAATCA
>JAESPY010000100.1 GCA_016765435.1 Emcibacter sp. | reverse complement strand
TTAAGCAGTCTGTATTCTCCGGTGACTTTTGTGAAGCGGATTGCAAGGGCGAAGGCCAGCATCACCGGAGCAATGATGAGCATGATCAATTGCAATGTTGTCCGTTCCTGTTCCTTGGTATTGTCCAGATGAAGGCGGCGCTTGTCGTTATATTGGATGATACGCCGGGTGAGGATTTTATGTTCGATACGGGGAATGATGGTTGAATATTGTTGCAGGTCTTTGGTCCCGGCGGGGGACAATTCAGAGAATGTAGTCTTGCCATTCTGCATCAAATTTAACTCATTAATGCGGCCTTCCAACCAGTCACAGAGCTTGTGATATTCGGTATCTTTCAGGTTTTTCTCGGTCAGAGTCTTGGCTTCGTCACAGATGAAAATCTGATAATGTGTGTACCAGTTCCGAACCCCGCTCAGGCTTTCGGTGGCTTTCCACTCGCTTTCATAATGGAAGCTTTCCGCCCGGAATTGTTTTGCTTCGCCCACCAGCCCCAGTGTGGACAGGAAAGCCAGCGTCAGCCATAAATAGTCGGCCAGTTTCCATATTCTCATGGTCAGGGGGAACCAAACGACAAACAGCAAATGCAGCAACAGGGTAAAAAAGATGTATATGCCAATCACCCAATAGATATTTGATGCCAGACTCAAAATACTACTGCCCCATTCATTCATTGGTTTTTTTCCTTAATTACTGATCTTTGAGGTCGGCAGGGTAACATATTAAAATCGCGGGAGGTTCAAAAAAGAACAGGCTATCCCGGATAAGAACAGGCCATCCCGGAATGGGCCGGATGAAATTCTTATTGCGTGGGCCGCTGGTTCTGATAGGCTGGTTTCATATGGAAAGTATTATGGGAAAAATCATGAAAAGAAATATAATTGCCGCCGCCTTGGGCCTGACGCTTCTGGTAACGCCGACCTTTGCCGCAGAGTCTCTGAAGCAGGCTGTAGCCAAGGACTATGAAACGCATCTATCCGATTTATTTGTTCATTTTCACCAAAACCCCGAACTGAGTTTGCAGGAACATAAAACGGCCGCCCGTCTGGCACAGGAATTACGCGCCGAGGGTTTTGAGGTGACAACCGGGGTGGGCGGCACAGGTGTTGTTGCCATCATGAAAAATGGNGACGGACCGATGGTGATGATGCGGGCCGANATGGATGGTCTGCCGGTTAAGGAAAAATCCGGGCTGGCNATTGCCTCACAGGTCATCCAAAAAGACCTTATGAGTGGCAATATGGTGTCGGTGATGCATGCTTGCGGCCATGATGTTCACATGACAAGCCTTGTGGGCACGGCGCGGCGTATGGCGGCNATGAAGGATAAATGGTCNGGTACCTTGATGTTGATCGGACAACCTGCCGAGGAACGGATCATGGGNGCCAAAAATATGATGAANGACAATCTGTGGAAGCGGTTTGGCAAACCGGATTTTGCACTGGCCTTTCATGTGGCATCGGCGGGTGAGGCCGGGGTGATCAATGTGTCCGAAGGCGCGCCNTTTGCCGGATCGGANTCAGTGGATATCATTGTCCATGGTATTGGCGCGCATGGGGCGTCTCCTCATGCGGGNAAAGACCCGGTATTGTTGGGCAGTCAGATTGTGGTGGCCTTGCAAACCTTGGTGTCTCGGGAATTATCCCCGCGTCAGGCGGGTGTGGTCACGGTGGGGTCTTTCCATTCCGGCACCAAACATAATATCATTTCCGACCGGGCNNATTTGCAATTGACGGTGCGNAATACCAATCTGGAAACCCGTAAGCTTCTTTTGGACGGTATTAAACGGATTGCGGAAAANCTGGGCCGGGTGGCTGGTTTGCCCGAAGATAAATTGCCNGAGGTAATTTTTTCGAAGGAAAGCACACCACCAACAGTTAATGATGACATTCTTGTCCGGCGGTTAAAGAAGGTCTGGATAGAGAAGATGGGTGAAGATGCGGTGGTGAGCATACTTTCCACGGGTATGGGCGCCGAAGACTTTCCGTTCTTTACCACGGACCCGGCCATTCGCAGCGTCTATTTTTCCGTAGGTGGCACCCCGAAAGAGGATATCGAGCGGGCCAAAGCAGGGGGGCCTGCGATCCCGAGCCATCATTCGCCGTTGTTTAAAATTACACCAGCCCCCGCCATTAAAAGCGGTGTTGAGGCAACGGTATATGCTCTGCTGGATTTAATGCCGGTTAAGTAAAGATTTGGATTATGGGGCGTCAGTATCTTCCATTGACAGGCTGACGCTCAGAACCAATGTCTCGCCNTCGCTGGCGTTGACATAAAGATGTCCCATAGGGCTGTCGAGATAGACGCTNTCGCCTTCTTCAAGATAAATTGGTTCATAATGTTCCATTATGACCTTGACCCGTCCTTTGAGTACATAAGAATATTCCTCGCCGGGATGCCGGATGAGTTCGGCANTGCCTTCTTCNCCGTCTTTNAGCNTTAACTGGGAAATCATCGGGATCATGACTTTTCGGGAAATACTAGAACAGATATAATTGCTGATATAGGTGTCTGTCGAGACGGCGACTCCTTCGTCCTTTCGGGTGACAGAGAGCCTCGCCACGGGTCGTTTTTCAACATCAGAGACTCCGTTACCGTCCTTGATAAGGTCGGTAACGTCAACATCAAGCGCGTGACATATCTGCATAACCTTGTCAAAACCGGGCGAAATAATATCATTTTCGATCTTGGACAGAGTGGATTGTGCAATGGAACTGAGTTCAGCCATTTTCTTAAGATTCATATGGCGGGCTTGGCGAATTTGGCGAATTTTCGCACCAAGCTTGATTTTCTTATAAGGCATGATACCCGTTTCTCATCGTCGTAATTTTTAATTTAATGTAAGGCTTAAGCCCAAATATATAACATATATTCCTTATATATATTCCAATAGTAAAAAATTCAATGAATTTGAGCATTTTCGTCAATTTTTGTTCAATTTTAGTTAAGGGATGTCATATTTTTGTTGATATAAAATATTTCATATTATAAATAAAAGTCTTATAGTAATCTATAATTAAAATAGAAAGTTCTCAAGAGTGATGAACCAGATAAAAGATAATCCCGTTCTTGTTGACGTGACGCGCGGCCCATTGGTTGAAAGCCGTCACCGGGGGGCGGTCGCGGTGGTCAGTGACAGGGGTGACCTGGTGCTCGGCGTGGGGGATATCCAGCGTTTGATATATCCGCGTTCTGCGGTTAAGCCTTTTCAGGCCATGGTAGCGGTTGAATCCGGGGCGTTTGAGGCGTTTGGTCTGGGAGATTCGGAACTGGCGTTGCATTGTTCGTCCCACAATGGGGAAGAACGTCATGGGACACAGGTGGAAGACTGGCTGAAAAAAATAGGCTTGGGCGTGCAGGATCTGGAATGTGGCAGTCACTTGCCGTTCTGGATCAGTAAAAATCCCGGTTTTCACGCGGCTTTTTCCGGCGCATGTCCGGTGTATAATAATTGTTCGGGCAAACATACGGGCTTTCTGACTACCGCCCGGCATTTGGGCGGGGAAACCGCGGGATATATTGATCCGGCCCACCCCGTGCAACAGGCCACGATCAAGCTTATTGCGGATATGACCGGATTTGCCGCAGAAGATATGCCGGTGGGCATGGATGCCTGCCGCGCGCCGGTATTTGGGGTGCCGATGGAACGGTTTGCCTATGGTCTGGCCAGACTGGGTAGCCAGAAAGGCTTGAATGATGACCGGGCGGAGGCGGCTTTTCGGGTCTGTCGCGCCATGCGGGCCTTTCCGTGGAATGTGGCGGGGACGGGCCGGCCAGAGACTCTTCTTATGGAGGATAAAGCCTTTACTGGTATTGCCAAATGTGGCGCGGAGGGCGTCTATGCCCTGACTTTGCCAGAACAGGGTCTGGGGGTTGTGGTTAAGGTGGATGACGGCAGCGATCGGGCCGCTCATGTGATCGCTATGGCGGTGCTGAAATATCTGGGGGTGCTGGAGGGGGAGGCCCTGACGCGCCTTGGGGGTTTGGCGGAAACACCTGTCCAAAATTGGGCAGGGCGGGATGTTGGTGTGATCCGTCCGGTGAAAGGGATTTTTCAATCCGGGGCATAATCCGGGTTGGAAATCTGTAAAATAAACAGTGAATAAAGAGCAAATCATGAAAATAGCAAAGATTGAAATCAGCAGATTACATATGACATTCACCCAGACATTGAAGGTGTCTCTGGGGGAAATTACCGGGGCGGATAATGTGGTCATCAAGATCACCACCGACAGCGGTATATTTGGGTGGGGCGAAGCAAGTCCCTTTGCGCCGATCACGGGTGATAGTGTTGAGAGTAATTTTGCCGTTGCCCCCGCACTGGCCCAATTGATCAAGGGCAAGGATGCGCTGGCCATAGAAGCCCGCATGACAGAAATCAATGGGTTCTCCGTGGGCGAGCCTTCTCTGCGGTCGGCGTTTGATATGGCGCTTTATGATATTGCTGCCAAGGCCGCTGGCCTGCCGCTGTACCGTTTTCTGGGGGGAGAGAAGCGACAATTGCGTACGGATATGACCATTGGATGGCAGGATACGGTTGAAGAAACGGTGGCGAAAGCTCAAAAAATTCTTGATGATGGTTTTGATGCTATCAAGTTGAAAGTGGGACGTCCGGGGTTGGAGGATGTGGCGCATGTGGCTGCGGTTCGCGCGCTGGCTGGTCCGGATATTGCCGTGAAAATTGACAGCAATCAGGGTTGGGATTATGCCACGGCGGTGGCGAATATCAACGCCATGAAGCCTTTAAATTTACAATATTCCGAACAGCCTTTACCAGTGTGGGATTATGATAATATGGCGCGTCTTCGGGCTAGGGTGGATTTGCCGATCTGTGCCGATGAAAGTGTTTTTGATGACAAAGATGCGCTGAAGCTGGTGAAAATCGGCGCGGCGGATTATCTCAACATCAAATTGGGCAAGGCGGGCGGCATCCATACGGGTCTAAAGATCAACGCCATTGCCGAGGCCAATGGGGCCAAGTGTATGATAGGTTGTTTTGCGGAAAGCCGTCTGGGCTTAAGTGCCGCCGCACATCTGGCGGTGGCCCGGCCGAATATTATCTTCATTGATCTAGATTCGGCCTTTTCGTACCGTTCCGATCCAGTAATTGGCGGCGTGACCTTTGATGAAAAGATTGGCGGTTTGCTTCACCTGCCCGATACCGTGGGCCATGGCGCGCAGATCGATGAGAGCTTTCTGGATCAGGATGGTAAAGTCACGGTCTAATGTTTTCTCGTTTTGCTTGCATCAATATTAAGGGGGGTGCCCATATTTTTATTCACCCCTTTTATAATCAATCACCGTGTCACTTATAGCTTCGTTCAATATGGATCGAAGCTGCTGTGTTGTGTGAGAACGTTATGGAATTATTAGCATGGTTAAATCTAGCACTAAAGAAAACGCTA
>JAESPY010000099.1 GCA_016765435.1 Emcibacter sp. | reverse complement strand
GTCGCGTATGTGGTCCTGCATCCGGGGGCCACATGCTCTATATCGGAGCTGGTTGAATTTGCCAAAAACCATATTGCCGAACGGGCAGCAGCGCCAAAGGAAATTTACCTGATTTCAGCCCTGCCACTGACCGCTGTGGGTAAGATATTCAAACCCGAATTGAAACGGGACGTCATTACACGAACCATTCTGGATTTGTTAGCTGACTTTGATCTCACGCTAAATATTTCCGTGGAAGCTGATAAGACATATGGTACTATCGCCACGATTGAAAATGTTCCAGAAGATAAGATAGATAGTATAAGAGACATCATGGATCACTATGCTTTTCACACGATAATAATAAAACAAAATAGGGATAATAAAATGCAGGCTGCAAAACATGAACATTGGTCATCGGGCTTTACCTTTCTTTTGGCGGCGGTGGGCAGTGCAGTCGGATTGGGTAATATCTGGCGATTTCCTTACGTTGTCGCCGAAAATGGCGGCGGGGCTTTTGTCCTGATTTATCTGGCCATCGTTGTGGTCTTTGGTATTCCCCTGTTAATGTCTGAGCTTATGATCGGGCGCAGCACGCAAAAACCACCCTTGAGCGCCATACAAAGCTTTGGCGACTCCAGCTCCCCGGTTCAAAAATTATGGAAAGCCCTTGGCTGGTCATATTTGCTGGTGCCCATGGGCATATTGACTTTTTATTCCGTGGTTGCCGGATGGACCCTTGATTATGCCCTCGGCATGGGCATTGGCACCTTTAATAATCTGGAAGACGGTGAGTCAGCTAAAATGTTTCAGGACCTTCTGGCCAGCCCGGTCAAATTGATCTTCTGGATGACCATATCTATTGGCATTACCGTTGGCATTGTGGCGCGGGGCATAAAATCCGGGCTGGAAACCACCGTAAAAATCCTCATGCCTGCGCTGTTTGTCATCCTTATTATTTTGGTGCTTTATGCCTCTATCACTGGGGATTTCGCGAGAAGCTTTGACTTTATGTTTACGCCGGATTTCTCCAAAATCACCCCTAAACTGGTGCTTATGGCGGCAGGGCAGGCCTTTTTCTCCCTGTCTCTAGGCAGTGGCGCGATCATGGTTTATGGCTCTTACCTGACCCGTGATATCTCCATTCCAAAAATGGCCGTCGGCGTGGCTTTTGCTGATACGGCAGTGGCATTGCTCTCTGGCTTTGCCATCTTCCCCATTGTCTTTGCTTTCGGCGTGGACCATGCGGCGGGACCGGGTTTGGTCTTTGTCACGCTGCCCATCGTGTTTAATGACATGGGCGGTATTGGTCAGATATTCGGCCTGCTGTTCTTCTTATTGCTGGCCTTTGCCGCCATCACCTCAACCATTTCCCTGTTGGAGCCTATGGTGGCACAACTATCGGAAGAGGGGCGCTTCAAACGGGGCCGTGCCGCCATTTATTGTGGCGCAGTTCTATGGTTTGTCGGGATTTTTGTTGCTCTGTCCAATAATATTCTAAGTGACTTTCATCCTCTGGATTCCATGCCTCTCTTTGCCGGAAAAACCATTGCGGATTCCATCGAATTCCTTTCGGCCAATGTCTTTATGCTACTCAATGGCCTGCTGGTTTCGATCTTTGTCGGCTGGTCCATCAAACGGTCCATCACGCTGGAAGAAATGGGCCTGAGCGATTCAATATTATTTAAAATCTGGTTCCTGTTGGTACGCTTTGTTGTGCCGCTCGGCGTTGGCTTTATTTTCTATGATGTTGTGCTGTAATAAAATAGTCGATCATAGCCTGTAACAGGGGCCGCAATCCGGCGGCTCTGTCTTCGCGGAACGTGAAATCCGGGGCTTCTTCCATATAGGTGATCTGAGATATTTCCAGTTGTATGGCATGGATATTATGGGCCGGGTCCCCATAATGGCGCGTGATATAACCGCCCTTAAAACGACCATTGAGAACCGCGCTATAGGACGCGGACCCCGCAACGGATAACAATCCCTCGGCCAATGCTGGCGCACAGCTAGCCCCATCCCCGCTGCCCAGATTAAGGTCCGGCAACTGGCCCTCAAAGAATCGCGGCACATGACTTTGGATGGAATGGGCTTCCCACAACAACGCATAACCATAATGTTCTTTGATCCGATCCAATTCAGCCCGAAGCTTGTCATGGTATGGTTGCCAAAAGGCCGCTTTCCGGCGCAGGACTTCCGCATCATCCGGCGCGCATCCCGGCCTGTAGAGCGGTTGATTGTCAAACCCCGTCAGCGGGCAAAGCTCTGTCTCGCTCTGCCCCGGATACAGACTATCGCCATTACGGTTCAGATCAATGACCGTGCGGCTGTAACGGGCCATCAAAGTAGAAATACCCGCCTCTGCCAGAAAATCATATAAGCGGTCCAGATGCCAGTCCGTATCAATGAGCTGCCGGCCATGGGCCGTTAAGCCCGCCGCAATTTCCGGGAAAAGATCAGTTCCCACATGAGGCATACTGACCAAAAGCGGACTGTCCCCCGGATGGAAATGAAAAGCGGTCATCCCTCTATTCCAGAAGGCAGAATATCCATAACCGGCCCGGAAAAGGCCCCGGCCCGCACAAGAACAGTCACCGCCTCAATATCCGGTGCAAAATAACGGTCCTTGTCATAATAGGCAACTTTCTCACGAACTTTACCCTGCATTTCCTGTAATATATCAGAGGTTTTATCCGGGGCGCGCAAATCAATGCCCTGTGCCGCGGCCAACAATTCAATGGCGATTACCGTGGCACTGTTAAACGCCATATCGCTCAACCGCCGCGCGCCAAAGGTCGCCATGCTCACATGATCTTCCTGATTTGCACTGGTGGGGATGCTGTCGATGCTTGAGGGATGCGCAAAGGTTTTATTTTCTGACACCAAAGCCGCCGCCGTGACCTGTGCGATCATAAAACCGGAATTAACCCCGCTGTTTTTCACCAAAAAGGCGGGCAGGTCGCTCATTTTCGGGTCGATCAGAATCGCCTGCCGCCGTTCGGAAATACCCGCAATCTCGCATAGGGCCAACGCCAATGTATCGGCAGCGAAAGCCACTGGCTCCGCATGAAAATTACCGCCGGAAATCACATCGCCATTTTCAAAAATCAACGGATTATCCGTGGTGGCATTGGCTTCGATATGCAAGGTACGGGCGGCGTTGGTGATAATATCAAGGCAAGCCCCCATGACCTGTGGCTGACAGCGCAGAGAATAGGGGTCCTGCACCTTGCCACAATCCACATGAGATTTCATGATGCCACTGCCCTTGAGCAGTTCCAGATATTTCGGCGCTACGGCCATCTGCCCCGGTTGACGACGGGCGGCATGGATGCGCGCGTCAAAGGGCGCACGGCTGCCCCGCAACGCATCAATGCTTAACGACCCCGCGACCACGGCGGCAGCGAATATATCTTCCGTCTGAAACAAGCCCACCAACGCCAAGGCGGTCGAGACCTGTGTCCCGTTCAGAAAGGCCAGCCCCTCTTTGGCGCTCAATTTTATTGACGTCAATCCGGCATTTTTTAAAGCCTCTGCCGCCGGAATTTTTTTACCTTCGACCCTGACAAAGCCCTCGCCCATCAAGGGCAAGGTCATATGGGCCAACGGGGCCAGATCACCGGACGCACCCACGGAACCCTTTTCCGGGATACAGGCGATCAAGCCCGCATTGATAAAATCAAGGAAAGCCATGATGACAGACTTTCGAATGCCGGAATGCCCCTGACTAAGGCTGGAAATCTTCAGCACATAGATCAACCGGACCACTTCATCGGACAAATAATTCCCAACTCCGGTGCTGTGGGACAGAACCAGATTGGTCTGTAATTCTTCTAGCTTATCATCAGCAATACTGGTGCTGGCCAATAGGCCAAATCCGGTGTTAATGCCATATACCGTGCGCCCCTGTGCAATGATATCTTCCACGGTTTTACGAGATCGGTCGATCACCGGAAAAGCCGCTTCATCCAACGTGATCTGATGGGCCGCCCGGTAAATCTGACGCAGATCGCCCAGCGACATATGGGCCGGATGAATGGTAAAAACAGATTCTGATATGGAAGTCATTTTCCTAACCCTTTTATCATCGGCAAATTCAGGCCTTTTTCTTTGGCGCACTGAATGGCGATGTCATAGCCCGCATCCGCATGGCGCATGACGCCCGTTGCAGGATCATTCCATAATACCCGGCCCAGATTCGCCGCCGCCTCATCGGTGCCATCGGCCAAGACCACCACGCCGGAATGCTGAGAAAACCCCATACCAACGCCGCCGCCATGATGCAGGCTGACCCAAGTCGCGCCACTGGCCACATTCAGCAGCGCGTTAAGCAGCGGCCAATCGGACACCGCATCGCTGCCATCCTTCATGCTTTCGGTTTCCCGGTTGGGGCTGGCGACAGAGCCGCTGTCCAGATGATCCCGTCCGATCACAATAGGCGCCTTCAATTCCCCGTTGCGAACCATTTCGTTGAAGGCCAGACCCAGTTTATGCCGTTCGCCCAAACCAACCCAGCAGATGCGTGCGGGCAGACCCTGAAACTGTATCCGGTCACGGGCCATATCCAGCCAGTTATGCAGATGGGGATTATCAGGGATCAGCTCCTTGACCTTTTGATCGGTTTTATAAATATCCTCTGGATCACCGCTGAGCGCCACCCAGCGAAACGGGCCAATGCCCCGGCAAAATAAAGGCCGCACATAGGCCGGAACAAAGCCCGGAAAATCAAAAGCATTTTCAACACCCGCATCCAACGCCACCTGACGGATATTATTGCCATAATCAAAGGTCGGAATACCCATATGATGATACTCCAGCATGGCTTTAACATGTTCAGCCATACTGGCCTTTGCCGCACGTTCAACGGCCTTGGGATCACTTTCCCGCTTGTCCAGCCATTCCGCCACGGTCCAGCCCACGGGCAGATAGCCATTGATGGGATCATGGGCCGATGTCTGATCGGTCACCGCATCGGGACGGATGCCCCGGCGGAGCATTTCCGGAATAATTTCCGCCGCATTGCCGAGAAGCCCGACAGATATGGCTTTGCCTTCCCCGGTGGCCCGGTCGATCATCGTCATGGCCTGATCCAGTGTTTCAGCCCGATGATCCAGATATCCGGTTTTGAGCCGGACCTCGATACGGTCCGACTGGCATTCAATGGCCAGCATCGACGCCCCGGCCATGGTCGCCGCCAAAGGCTGCGCGCCGCCCATACCCCCAAGCCCGGCGGTCAATATCCATTTGCCCTTCAAATTGCCGCCAAAATGCTGACGGCCCATTTCAACAAAGGTTTCGTAAGTACCCTGCACGATGCCCTGACTGCCGATATATATCCAGCTTCCGGCGGTCATCTGGCCGTACATCATCAGGCCTTTTTTATCCAATTCGTTAAAATGATCCCAATTGGCCCAATGAGGCACCAGATTGGAATTGGCAATCAACACCCGTGGCGCACCCCGGTGGGTGGGAAAGACTCCAACCGGCTTACCGCTTTGAATGAGCAGGGTTTCGTCTCCCTCCAGATTTTTCAGGCTGTCAATGATCTGATCGTAACAGTCCCAATTACGCGCCGCTCGACCAATGCCACCATAAACCACCAAAGCCTGCGGGTTTTCGGCCACTTCCGGGTCAAGGTTATTCATCAACATGCGCAACGGAGCCTCTGTCGCCCAGCTTTTGGCGGTGAGTTTTGATCCGGTCGGCGCTTTTACAATACGGCTGCTCAGCCTATTATTTGTCATCTGATATTTACCTGTCTATACAATACATCTTACCAGTATTGCTGATTTGAGCTAAAAAGCAAATAAAATCTGGAAATACCGCCTTCTGCGCCCTCTAAAATACTTTTATTTCCAATATGCCTCTTTTTTGTGCTATCCTGTCTATACAGCATGACATAATAATTATAAGGATACCCCATGCAATCAACGCCTGATAAAGATTTGAAAGTCTGGAAAGACGCCACCCTTCTGACCATGGCCGACGGTTATGGACGCATCGAAAATGGTGCCATTGCCACCCTGCAGGACAAGATTGTCTGGCTAGGGCCCGCGCGGGATTTACCCATGGCCTATGCGGAAGCCGAAGTCATATCCTGCGGCGGAAATTTCCTCAGCCCCGGCCTCATTGACTGCCATACCCATCTTGTTTACGGCGGCAGCCGCGTGGCGGAATTTAAACAACGGCTGGGCGGCATGAGCTATGCCAACATTGCACAAGCAGGCGGCGGGATTTTATCCACCGTTCGGGCCACCCGCGATGCCGATGAGTATGAACTTTTCAGCGCGGCACAAAAGCGTCTGACACAATTGCAAAGAAGCGGCGTGACCACGATTGAAATCAAATCCGGTTATGGTCTTGATCTGGACAATGAACTTAAGATCCTGCGGGTCGCCCGAAAAATTGGACAAAATCCGGCCGTTGATGTGGTGACAAGCTTTCTGGGAGCCCATACTGTGCCCCCAGAATTTCAGGGTGATGCCCAAGCTTATATGGATTATATCACCCATGATATGCTGCCCGCTGTGGTCCGGGAAAACCTCGCCGATGCGGTCGATGTCTTTTGCGAAACCATCGGCTTTAACACGGATCAGGTCGAACAATTATTTGCCCGCGCCCATGAATTGGGCCTGCCGGTCAAAATACATGCCGAACAATTGAGCAATAGCGGCGGCGCAAAGCTGGCGGCAGATTATCAGGCTCTGTCGGCAGATCACCTTGAATATCTGGACGAGACGGCGATCAAACATATGGCGGCGGCGGGAACCGTTGCGGTGCTGTTGCCGGGGGCCTTTTACGCGTTGCGAGAAACCCAATTACCCCCTATTGCTCTGCTGCGGAAATATAATGTTCCCATGGCGGTAGCCAGCGACAGCAATCCCGGTTCGGCGCCTGTGCTTTCGCTTTCTCTGATGATAAGTATGGCTTCGACCCTGTTTCGCCTGACCCCGGAAGAAGCCCTGGCTGGCGTCACCCGCGTCGCCGCACAAGCATTGGGATTAAGGGATCGGGGTGTATTGGAGGTAGGTAAAAAAGCGGATTTTGCCCTTTGGGATATCCACCATCCGGCGGAACTGGCTTACCAGATCGGCGGCAACCTGTGCGTTGGCATTATCAAAGATGGCAAAGCGATCAGCCTTTAACACGCCGAACGGATATCTGTTCTTCCCGCAGGCCAAGATCAATTATATCCTGTGGCAACCCCGTGCCTGCGATCAGGGCGGCAGTAATCCGGCCCATGGCAGGAGACGTTTTAATACCAAAGCCTCCCTGTCCGGCCAGCCAGAAAAAGCCTTCTTTCTCAGAATCAAATCCGACCACCGGATGACCATCCGTCACCTGATTGCGTAAACCCGCCCAGCTTCGGTCGATTTTATCCACTTTTAAAGTCGTCGCTGTCTCCAGATAATGCGCGCCGTAAGCAATATCAATTTCTTCCGGTTGCACATCGCACGGGGGAACAAATTTCTCATCCCCCGGCGTCATCAGAATTTTTCCGGAATCCGGTTTAAAATAATATCCTTCCGCGGCGTCCATCACCAACGGCCATGAATCGGCAGAAATGCCTTCCGGGGGAGCAACCATAATCACCGTACGGCGCATGGGCCGGATATTAATGGGCGATATATTTGCCAGCGCGGCAATCTGATCCACCCACGACCCCGCCGCATTGATCACAATCGGCGCTCGGTATGTGCCTTTGGTACTTGTCACATGCCACTGATTATCCCGCCGGGTGAGGGCGGTGACACCAGCCTTGGTAATAACATCGCCGCCACTGGCTTTTATTTGGCGCAGATATCCCTCATGCAATGCATTGACATCTATGTCAGCCGTGCCTTGTTCCCGCAGAGCNCGNCCGTGAAATNNCGGNGCCAATATGGGCAACAGACGGCGNGCCTCTGCCCCGTCAATATAATCTGTCTCCACATCAATTTTCGATAATTTCCGNTGNAGGTCNTCNAAAGCACTCTGNTTNTCCGCCGTNGCCACATGAATCAGACAGCGGGGCGTGAGCAACGGATGCGTGGTAAAACCCGTTGGTGGATGACGCAGGAAATCTTCGCTGGCCTTCACAAGGATATGCAGCAAAATGTCGCCTTTGTTATAGCCTAACTGAAAGATAGCAGAAGACCGCCCGGTGGTGTGATAAGCGAGCTGGCTTTCTTTTTCCAGAATGACGACCCGGCCTTTTTTGCATAGCTCATATCCGGCGGAAGCTCCGGCAATGCCGCCACCAATAATGATAAAATCTGCTGTTTCAGATATGCTGTTCACGGCTTGAATTTATTCCCGTATCAATATTTTCCGTCACCCTATGCCGAACAAGGGAAAGGGGCAATAAAAATATATCAAACTTCCCTATTCTGGGCGGTTAAATATGATAGATCGTCCCTTTAAACCAAGAATCATAACAAACCGGAGTTCGCACCATGAGAAAAACACCCAAAGACTTTTTTAAACCCCTGTCTATCGGTGCGCCGGCCCCTTATCGGGAAATTCCCGTAGCTCTGGAAAGAATGATCCATTTCTTCCCGCCACAGATCGAGAAAATGCGCAATAAAATCCCCGGTATGATTGGCAAAGTTGATGTATTGCTGGGCAATCTGGAAGATGCCATTCCCGCAGACCAAAAGGAACAGGCCCGCGCCGGATTTATCGAAGTGGCCGAGAATAATGACTTTGGTAATACTGGTCTGTGGACCCGCGTAAATTGTCTGAACAGCCCGTGGTTTCTGGACGATGTAACGGAAATTGTCTCTCGTATTGGCAATAAGCTGGATGTGATGATGCTGCCGAAAGTGGAAGGCCCGTGGGATATTCATTATCTGGACCAATTGCTGGCCCAGCTTGAATCTCGTCACAACATTACCAAGCCAATTATGATCCATGCGATCCTTGAAACCGCGCAGGGCGTTAATAATGTGGAAGAGATTGCCGCCGCCAGCCCGCGTATGCNTGGCATGAGCCTTGGNCCTGCGGATCTTGCGGCCTCNCGGGGTATGAAAACCACCCGCGTTGGCGGGGGACATCCTTTTTACGGCATCATNGCCGATGACAAGGGTGACGGNGCTGAACGCGCCTTTTATCAACAGGATTTATGGCATTTCACCGTGGCAAAAATGGTTGATGCCTGTATGTCTTATGGCTNGAAAGCCTTTTACGGTCCCTTTGGTGATTTTTCTGACGATGCGGCTTGCGAGGCCCAGTTCCGCAATGCCTTCCTGATGGGCTGCATGGGCGCATGGTCGCTGCACCCCAAACAAATTTCCATTGCCAAGGCGGTCTTTAGCCCCGATGTGGATGAAGTACTGTTTGCCAAGAAAATTCTGGCCGCCATGCCCGATGGCACCGGGGCCGTCATGATTGATGGCAAGATGCAGGATGACGCCACGTGGAAACAGGCCAAGGTGATTGTTGATCTGGCGAAAATCGTNGCCTCCAANGANACNGANCTTGGGGCCAAATACGGCTTTTAAGCCACAGCGTTTANGAAACCGGATTAATCTGCCAACAGGCGACGTTATGGGTCAGGGAAATATCCCTGTCCAACTCGCCTTTGGGGGCAATATGCCAATCCCAATGNTCNTGCGGGGTGGGAAGATTCAGGTCCGGCACTGCGGNTTCCTTGTCCACAAGCTCGCCGCCCTGANAATAACAGCGCGCCANGTCACCAATAANCANNGCNTGGGGNGCNAGNGTTTTCANCATNNCCAGATGCGCCACCATAACCTGTCCGGCGAAATCATCNGGCAGGGGAATATGATGCTTCCCGGCATATTTAATCAGNTTAAGCGGCAATTGGGACAGAATATTGAGNGANATCACCAAATCCGCTTTCGGCANGCTNTCNACCGCCTCTGCCTTTGNNTCTTTGNNANAAAACANAGNCNGCACCAGCCCCGTGACATCCTGTTCAATCAACCGGACATCAGGCGTATTCTGAAAGCGTTTGCGGATTTTCGGCAGATGAACAATATCCACCAGAATCANAGAATGACNCTGCCTCCGCAAATCCGCCACCGGAACATCATGCAANGCNCCGGAGCCNANAATCATGANTGTTGATNCCGGTTCAAGNCNNTNCGCCGCCGCTAAAATATGCTGCTGACATTTTTTCAGNTGATCNGCCCACGCTGNATGNCANCGGGCATATCGTGCCTCTATGGCAATGGCTTCCCGCAGATATCCCAATGCCTTGACCTCTTTTGGGGCCGGAATCAGGAGATGCTGGATCGCCTCAAATATCATTCGCCCTTATAGGACCCGCTGCGTTTTTCAAGAAAAGCCGCAGTGGCCTCGGCCCGGTCCTTGCTGGCCAACAATACCTGCATNCTTTTCCGTTCCAGACCGAGCGCACTTTCAAGGGACATATCCGGCCCCTGCAAGATCGCATATTTGATATGTTCCAACCCAAGAGGCGGCAAGGCCGATAATTCACGCGCCATTTCCATGGCCCGGTCCATGACCTTGTCATCGTCCAAAACTTCACAGACCAGCCCCATGTCTTTCGCTTCATCGGCCCCGATCATCATGCCGGTCAGGCACAGGCGCATGGCATTATATTTACCCACCGCCCGAACCANNCGTTGCGAGCCNCCCGCACCGGGCATCACNCCGACTTTCACTTCTGGCTGGCCGAATTTGGCCTTTTTTCCGGCCAGAATAATGTCCGAAATCATCGCCAGCTCCATNCCGCCGCCAAGGGCAAAGCCATTGACCGCCGCAATCACAGGCCGGGGATAATCNGCAAAGGCGCTATAGAGCCGCTCCACATGGAGCTTGTAATATTCCACCGCACTAAGGACCGACATTTCCTTTAAATCGGCCCCAGCGGCAAAAGCTTTTTCACTGCCGGTGAGGATCACGGCCCGAATATCTTCACGGGCTTTCAGCTCATTGAATTTATCCGCAATCAGGGAGCGTACATTTAGGTTCAAAGCATTATAAGCTTTGGGCCGATTAATACGCACCACCGCGATATGATCTTCTGGAAATTCCAGCAGGACTTCTTCTTCAGACATGATATTCCTTATTTTGGCCTAAAAAGCACTTATTCCGGTCTGCAGGCGTCCCAATATCAAGGCATGGACATCATGGGTGCCTTCGTACGTATTGACGGCCTCCAGATTCATGGCATGACGAATCACATGGAATTCATCACTGATGCCGTTACCACCATGCATATCGCGGGCCTGACGGGCAATATCCAGAGATTTACCACAATTGTTCCGCTTCAGCAAAGAAATAGCATCCGGGGATAGCTTGTCTTTCTCTTTCAGGCGCGTGGCATTCAAACAGGCATGAAGGCCAAGGGTAATTTCCGTCTGCATATCGGCCAGTTTCTTCTGAATCAGCTGAGTTGCCGCCAGAGGTCTACCGAACTGTTTGCGATCCATAGTATATTGACGGGCCGCATGCCAGCAGAATTCCGCCGCCCCAAGGGCACCCCATGCAATGCCAAGACGAGCATTGGACAGACAGCCGAGCGGGCCTTTCATGCCCTCTACATTAGGCAGCATATTTTCTTCCGGCACAAATACATCTTCCATGACAATCTCGCCAGTGATCGACGCCCGAAGCGAGAATTTACCCTCGATCTTTGGTGCGCTCAGGCCCTTCATGCCTTTTTCCAGAATGAAGCCCCGGACAACGCCGTCATCATTTTTGGCCCACACCACAAAAACATCAGCGATGGGAGAGTTGGTGATCCACATTTTGGCACCGCTTAAAGTATAGCCACCGGATGTTTTCCGGGCGCGGGTTTGCATACCGCTGGGGTCAGAACCCGCATTGGGTTCGGTCAGACCGAAACAGCCGACGAATTCGCCCGTGGCCAGTTTCGGCAGGAATTTCTGCCGTTGATCTTCAGAACCGTAAGCATGGATCGGATACATCACCAATGAGCTTTGTACGGACATGGCACTACGGTAGCCACTATCAACCCGTTCAACTTCACGGGCAATCAGGCCGTAGGAGACATATCCAACACCCGCACAGCCATAACCTTCGATGGTGGGGCCAAGCAGACCCAGCGCGCCCATTTTGGTCATGATAGAGCGGTCAAATTTCTCATGCCGATTGGCTTCGATAATGCCGGGCATCAGTTCCTTCAGGCAAAAATCATGGGCCCCATCCCGTATCATCCGTTCTTCTTCGGTTAAAAAATCTTCCAGAAGTAATATATCATCCCACGGGGACGACGGCCATTTTGGACTCGCCATAGTCTAGGTCTCCTTAAAAATTAACATGTAATGTCTTTATACTATAATTACGGGATCATCGCCGTAACTTCAATTTCAATTTTTGCCTGCCGTTCCACCAACGCCGATACGCCGATACAAGCCATGACCGGAAAATTCTTGCCGATGATTTCCTTGTAATGCGCGCCAAAGTCCATCAACTGATCCCGGTATCCTTCCATATCGGTGACATACCATGTCATCCGGGTGATATGTTCCGGGCCACTGCCGCCCGCTTCCAATATGGCACGAATATTCAATAAAGCCTGACGGAATTGATCCACAAGATTATCCGATGCGAATACTTCCTTTTCATTCCATCCGACAACACCCGCCAAAAAGAACATTTTTCCTTCGGCGACAATGCCATTTGAATATCCCTTGGGCCGTGGCCAACTGGACGGTAATATATGCTGCATTTCTGTCTCCTGCCTAATCAAACATGTCTAAATAGGTATTTCAATACCAAAATACATATTTTTTAAATTAACGCTTGCTAAAAATCATTTTATATATAAAATAAAATAATACAAGTTATAAATAATACGATACTATCAGCGCATTATATTAGTTAAATAGTAAAGTAATAGAGCTTAGTTTTGAGTTAAATGCTGAATTTATCGACCGTTTCACCCCGTCCCGGCACTTGTTTGTTGTGGCGGCAAATAAATATCAAGTGTAAAATAATACGGGTTTTGACGAATCAGACCCGGCGGCAAGTTTAAAGACATCAAGGAAAAGGACAAACAAATGAAGATTATCGTACTGGGTGCTGGCCCTTCTGGCGTATATCTCGCCATATCCATGAAATTAAAAAACCCGGACCATGACATCAGGATATATGAGAGAAACCGTGATAACGATACATTTGGCTGGGGCGTGGTCTTTTCCGACCAAACCATGGACAATCTGCGAATCAATGATCCGGTCAGCGCAGAAACCATGATTAAAGAACTCATTCACTGGGATGATATTGCCATTCACCATAAGGGCGAAGTGATCCGGTCCGGTGGTCATGGCTTCATCGGTATTGGCCGTCTGCGGCTTTTACAGATTCTGTTTGAACGCGCCCGCGCTCTTGATGTCAAATTTGAATTCGAAACCGAATTCGAAGTTGCTGACATTAAAACCAAATTTGCCGATGCAGACCTGATTGTTGCGGCCGATGGCCTGAACAGTAAAATCCGCAACCATGATCTGGAAGCCTTCGATTGCGATATTGATATGCGGCCCAACAAATTTGTCTGGCTCGGTACTAAACAACGGTTCGATGAAGCCTTTACCTTCATTTTTGAAAAAACCGAGCATGGCTGGATTTGGGTTCATGCCTATCAATTTGACAATGAAACCTCCACCTTCATCGTGGAATGCAGCACGGAAACTTATGAATCCTTTGGCTTTGACAAGATGGACCATCTGGAAAGTGCCGAAACCTGTCGCAAAATTTTCGAGAAATATCTCGGCGGTCATGATTTAATGACCAAATCCGCCCATATTCGCGGCTCTGCCTGGATCAACTTCCCGCGTGTTCTCTGTCACCAATGGGTCAAAGACAATGTGGTCCTGATCGGCGATGCGGCACATACGGCCCATTTCTCCATCGGGTCCGGTACGAAGCTTGGCTTTGAAGATGCCATCAGTCTGGCCCAGCACCTGAATTCCGGGGAAAGCGTTGATCAAGCGCTGGTCGCCTATCCGGACGAACGGGAACTCGAAGCCCTTAAATTACAGAGCGCCGCGCGGAATTCCATGGGCTGGTTTGAGGAAATCGAACGTTATCTGGATTATGATCCCCAGCATTTTGCCTATGCTCTGCTCACCCGGTCCCAGCGGGTCAGCCATGAAAACCTGCGTCTGCGGGACAAAGAATGGCTGGAAGGCGTGGAAAAAGATTTTGCCACGAAAGCAACCGGACAAGTGGTCGACAAACCAATTCCCCCCATGTTCACGCCCTATACTTTACGCGGCATGACCTTGCAAAACCGGGTTGTCATCTCCCCCATGTCCCTCTATTCTGCGAAAGATGGCCTGGTCGATGATTTCCATTTTGTCCATTATGGCGCTCGCGCCATGGGCAGCGCCGGATTGATGTATACGGAAATGACCGATATCTCTGCCGAGGGCAGAATCACACCGGGCTGTGCCGGAATTTATACCGACGCCCAACAAGATGCCTGGAAACGGGTCGTCGATTATACCCATAACTTCAGCAAGTGCAAAATTGCCATTCAATTGGGTCATGCGGGTCGTAAGGG
>JAESPY010000098.1 GCA_016765435.1 Emcibacter sp. | reverse complement strand
ACCCGCCAATCAGATGATAGGGTTTCTCAAGCCCCTCGACCAATTCGCGCTGGGGCGTTTGCCCGGCACAGATGACCACATTGTCCACCTTCAGGATATGGGCTTCTCCGCTGACGGAGAAATGTAGGCCCTGATCATCAAACTTATGATATTCGCAGCCCCCGATCATGGTGACGCCTTTATTTTTCAGCCCGGTTCGATGGGCCCAGCCACTGGTTTTACCCAGTCCCGCACCGACTTTTGAGTTTTTGCGTTGCAGCAGGGTAATCTCTCGGGGAGAGGCTGGGACTTTGGCTTTCACGTCCTTCACTCCGCCGCGCGCCTGAAAGGTCATATCAATGCCCCATTCCGCCATAAAGGTTGGAATATCAAGGCTTGAGGATTTGCCGGAGTGGCTGAGAAGTTCTGCCACATCAAAGCCAATGCCGCCGGCCCCGATCAGGGCGACTTTCTTGCCCACAGGCGCGCCTTTTATGACTTCCCGGTAGGACAGGACTTTCTCATTGTCAAAGCCTTCAATGTCCAGCTTGCGGGGGGATATTCCAGTGGCAAGGATGATCTCGTCATAATCGCTGTCATTAAGTTGTTCGGCGGTGACCGGGCTGTTCAGATGCAGCGTAATTCCGGTCAGTTCAATCTGTCGGTTGTAATAGCGTAGGGTTTCGGCGAATTCTTCCTTGCCGGGAATGCGTTTGGCCAGATTAAACTGGCCACCGATTTCAGCAGCGGCATCATAAAGGGTCACATCATGGCCCCGCTGCGCGGCGGTGGTGGCAAAAGACAGGCCGGCCGGTCCGGCACCGACCACCGCAATCTTCTTGGGGTTATCGGTTGGGACTATGGCCAGTTCGGTTTCGTGACAGGCCGCCGGATTCACCAGACAGCTTGCAACTTTTCCGACAAAAATATGATCCAGACAGGCTTGGTTACAAGCGATACAGCTGTTGATCTCGTCAGCGCGGCCCTCGGCGGCTTTCTTGACAAAATCAGGATCGGCCAGAAACGGCCGGGCCATGGAGACCATATCCGCATCGCCGCGCACCAATACCTCTTCGGCAACGTCCGGGGTGTTAATGCGGTTGGAGGTAATCACGGGAATGGTCAGAGCTTTTCTGAATTCTGCCGTGACCCAAGTGAATGCAGCGCGGGGCACCTTGGTAATGATTGTCGGAATACGGGCTTCGTGCCAGCCAATACCCGTATTGATCAGAGTGGCTCCGGCCTTTTCAATGGCCAGCCCCAACTGTATCACCTCGTCATGGCTGCTGCCGTCCTCGACCAGGTCAAGCATGGACAGGCGGAAGATGATGATGAATTTTTCCCCGACAGCTTCCCGGACTCGCCGGACAATCTCCACAGAAAGCCGGATGCGGTTTTCATAAGATCCGCCCCATTCATCGGTGCGCTGGTTGGTGCGTTTCGCGATGAATTGGTTGAGGAAATAACCTTCTGATCCCATGATTTCAACGCCGTCATAGCCTGCTTTTTGGGCCAGTGTTGCGGATGTGACAAAGCTTTGGATTTCCAGTTCGATTTCATCCGCCGTTACCTCGCGGGGGACAAAGGGATTGATCGGGGCTTTGATCGGCGACGGCGCAATCAGCTTGTCATTAAACGCATAACGTCCGGTATGAAGAATCTGCATACAGATTTTCCCGCCCGCTTCATGGACCGCATCGGTAATGATTTTATGATGAGCCACATCTTCATCGTTTTCCAGAATTTTGGACCCGGCATGGACCGATGCCTCCCGGCTGGGGCCGATGCCGCCCGTGACAATCAGCCCTACGCCACCACGGGCGCGGGCGGCAAAATATACCGCTTGACGATGATGACCGTCTTTCGCTTCTTCAAGGCCAGTATGCATGGAGCCCATCAAAATCCGGTTCTTCAATGTGGTGAAGCCTAAATCAAGGGGGGACAATAGGGTGGGATAAGAAGCAGATGGCATGGGCAGGGGTCCTTGCGTGTTCGTTTTATATGTCAGGCCATAGTTTATATGTCTGGCTATCGCGCATATTGTAAATCGGGCGATCATTCTGGCCATTATTAAGGAATTTATATCATTGTAATTTGACAGTGTCAAGATTGCAGGATAGAATCACTTTTATGAGCAAGATAAAAGCCCCTGACCGCAAAATAACTCCCCGCGGAAAAGGTGATTTGGGGAAAAGATATCATCATGATGATTTGCGTCAAAAACTGCTGGATGCCGCCCGTGACATGATCCGCGCGGGNGGTGTGGAGGCGGTGTCTTTACGGAAACTTGCCGACCGTGTCGGGGTGTCGCGTACGGCGGCCTATCATTATTTCAAGGATAAAAATGTTCTGCTCTGTACCTTGGCCGAAGAAGGTTTCCGCCAATGGCAGGAAAAGGTNGATGCGGTTTTTCAGGATGAGACNAAACCTTTGGCGGACCGTTANCGGGGCTATATTCGTTGGTATATGACCTATGCCATGGNGAATGCGGAATATTATGATTTGATGTTTGGCCGCGCCATATGGAAACAAAAGACCGCAACGGACAGTCTGAAGAGCATCGCTTATGAGATATTCCAGAAACAGGTCGTGATGACCCGCCAATGTCAGGCACAAGGCTTGCTCCCCGTGGAAGAAGACAGTCTGCGTCTTGCTCAGGTGGCCTGGGGAACATTGCATGGTTTGGCACGGTTGCTGATTGACGGTATTTATACCGATGACAGCCCGATAGATGATATTTGCGATTGCGCGGCAAATTTGCTGATGCGTTGATGCGTTAAGGGATCATAAAGGCGCTGGCAATCACATACAGCACAAACGTGATGCCCCCCGCGGTCAGGGCATAGGGCAATTGCGTCCTGACATGCTCCAGAAGATCACAGCCGCTGGCAATGGCGGACACCGCCGTGGTATCGGAAATGGGTGAGCAATGATCGCCAAATACGCCACCACCCAATATGGCCGAGAGCACCAGTGACGGGGGCAGGCCCAATGTCTGAATAAGCGGCACGCCCAAGGGAATCAGAATGGCAAAGGTTCCCCATGAAGTGCCCGTGGTGAAGGACATCATGGCCCCGGCCAGAAACAACATCGGCACCACCAGCACTAAGGGCAGGAACTCCCCAACCAATCCGGCAATGAAGATGCCCGTCCCCAATTGTTTCAGGCTGGCCCCCAGTGCCAGTGAGAAAAGCACAATCGTTACCAGCGGTAATAATTCCCCCATGCCGCGAAAGCCAATCTCTACCAGCTGAATATGGCTGAATTTCCGGCTCATGAGCATCATGANATANGCAACAAGACAGGCNAGCGCCGTGGCATAAAGCACCGATTTCGAACCGCTGCCCTTGGCCATGTCCCCGTCCCCGGTCCAGAACATGAAAGCGATCATGCCAAATACCATCGTCAGCAGAGGCAAAACCATAAACCGGGCCTTGGTGGGCGGATACTCGGGGCTGTGNTCGGTGGTGAGACCTTCTGCCTTGGTCTCACTTTGGATCATGGGGCCATGAACGCGGGTGGTAATCACCGTGTAGAAAACCAATCCCAGCGTGATCAGAGCATAGAAATTAAGCGGGACGGTTCCCCATAATATGGCGGCGGCGGATTGTTCAAATTCATACCCGTTCAACAGGGCCAAGACATAGGCCCCCCAACCATTCAGCAGGATCAGGATACAGATGGGCGCGCTGGTGCTGTCGATGATATAGGCAAGGCGGGCGCGGCTCATGCCATATTTGTCAAACAGGCCGCGGGCCAATATACCAGCGGTCAGAACGCTCAGGTTCGATTCGATGAAGACGACAATGCCGGTTAATGTGGTCAGCATTCCGACGGACCTGCGGCTTTTGGCAAGGCCGTTGCGCACCAGCATCTCAACCATGGCGGTCACGCCGCCGGACACCCGGATATAGGCCAGCAAGGCCCCAACCATCAGGCTGAACATCAATATCCGGCTGTTGCCNGCATCGGTAAAGACCTGAATGATTCTTTCCAGACCGCCGAGGAAGCCGGACNAGGGGGCGGCGATGCCCGGTTCTGTTAACAGCAGAATTTCCGAGGTAAATATGGCTAAAAACAAGGCCAGAATAACTTCCTTACGCCACAAAACCACGATGATTGCCACAATCGGCGGCAGAATGGTCAGCCAAGTCATTATAGAATATCCTCCTGTATTTNTTTCTGTATTTTTTTCTAGTTTACGCAGGCAGGCTTTATCTTGCAAGTCCGTCTTTTAAGTTATAGTTTTGGGATATGGCGGATGATAATGGATTAAATGGCAATATTACCTTTCGGACAGAAGNNCNGANNAAGGATTATGTTACGGGGGGAACGGTGGTGCAGGCGTTGCGTGGGGTCACGTTGGAAATTCCCAAGGGGGAGATGGTTGTGCTGCTCGGACCATCGGGCAGTGGCAAGTCCACGTTTCTGAATATCATTGGCGGGTTGGACAGCCCCACATCGGGCGAGGTCTATTTCAAAAAAGACAAGCTGTCGGATTATTCGGAACGGCAACTGACCCAGTTCCGCCGCCATAATGTGGGTTTTGTGTTTCAGGCTTATAATCTGGTGCCCAGCCTGACCGCTTATGAGAATGTGGCCCTTGTCACCGATATATCCCTTGATCCGATTCCGCCGATGGAAGCATTGAAAGCGGTTAATTTAGAGAACCGCGCGCGGCATTTCCCGTCACAGCTTTCCGGCGGTGAACAACAACGGGTGGCCATTGCTCGCGCGCTTGCCAAAAGACCGGAGGTTCTGCTCTGTGATGAACCAACCGGGGCGTTAGATAGTGAAACCGGGGTTGTGGTGCTGAAAGCGTTGCTGGAGGTCAATAAACGCTATGGCACCACCAGCATTATCATCACCCATAATGCGGCTATTGCCGACATGGCGGACCGGGTGATTTATTTCGGCGATGGGCAGGTGACGGAGGTTAAAATCAATAAAAACCCGGTCTCCCCAGAGGAGATCAGCTGGTAAGATGATTGAAGCCCTGAACAAAAAGCTGATGCGGGACCTGTGGAACATTAAAGGCCAGATGCTGGCGATTATCATGGTGATGGCCTGCGGTATCTCTACCTTTATTATGTCTTTTGGGGTGATTGATTCCCTTCAGCTCAGTCAGGAAGTCTATTATGAACGCTATCAGTTTGCCGATGTCTTTGCCCAGTTGAAGCGCGCCCCACGGGGGGTCCGACAGCAGGTGATGGATATTCCGGGGGTTTCGGCGGTGGAAATGCGGGTGGTTTTCGGTGTGACTATTCAGGTGGACGGCATGGTGGAACCGGCCTCGGGCAAGTTGACATCCCCGCCCGATGGGCGAACCCCGTTGCTCAATAACCTGTATTTGCGCCAGGGCCGGATGTTGCATCCCGATGAGGATGGGGCGATTTTAAGCAATGAAGCTTTTGCCGAGGCCCATGGTTTCACCCTTGGCGACCGGATCAGTATGGTGATCAATGGCCACAAGCGGTCGTTAAAAATTGTCGGTATTGTCCTGTCACCGGAATATGTCTATTCCCTTGGGCCGGGCGCGATGTTCCCGGACGATAAGCGGTTCGGCACTTTCTGGATGAGCCAGCGGGCCTTGGAAGCGGCGGTGGATATGGACGGGGCCTTTAATGATATTTCAATCCGCATGGACCGGGGGGGCAATATGGATAATATCAAGGCAGAACTGGATATTATCCTGAAACCCTACGGCGGCCTGATTTCTTACGGGCGCGATGAACAATTGTCCAATTGGTTCGTGCAGAATGAAATGGACCAGTTGCGGGTGATGGGCTATTTCGCTCCGGTGATATTTTTATGTGTGGCGGCATTTTTGATCAATGTGGTCATGACCCGGCAGGTGGCGACCCAGCGGGAACAGATCGGCATGTTAAAGGCTGTGGG
>JAESPY010000097.1 GCA_016765435.1 Emcibacter sp. | reverse complement strand
ACGCCGACAAAAACACTGGCCCCAAAAATAGCCATTGCCAAAGGTCGTTTGGCAGCAGGAAACCAATCTGCAATCAAAGAATTACTGGCAGGTATTGCCCCNGCCTCCCCCACACCNATGCCCATGCGAACGATAAATAGCTGNACAAAATTATTCGCGGCCCCGGTAAGGGCTGTCATGACACTCCATCCGATGATCGATACGACAATGATCGTCCGCCGACTGTATAAATCACAAAGATAAGCTATCGCCAGCCCGGCAAAGGCATAAAATAAAGCAAATGCCAGTCCTGAAATCAATCCGATTTGAGTATCACTCAATTGAAGGTCAATTTTAATTGGCTCAAGCAAAATACCGATGATTGATCGGTCCGCATAATTAATAACATTAATTAATAACAATAGGCTAAGTCCATACCAAGTGGCTCTGGATACGCTACCATCTAATTCTCCAGATTGAGAACTTTTACTAACTGTCATATCGACTCCTGTCGTTTCTATATCACATCGAATTAAAACAACATCGAATAGACTTGTCAACCGCCCAGTTGGTTGATAGTATATTTAATAATCGAAATAGCTGTTAAAGATCCAGTATAACCATTGCACTGGACATGAANAGGAATGCATATGAAAAACGTAAAAAATGGCGCCCTCTCTAATCTTCGTATATTGGATGCCACCCATGCATTGGCCGGGCCCTTTTGCGCGCAAATCCTGGGGGATCATGGGGCTGATATCATTAAAATAGAACCCCTTCATGGTGATTTCTTTCGCAAAATGGGGCCTTTTCTTCCCGATGACAAGGAACGCGTTTATGGCGGCCCTTTTCAGTCATGCAACCGGAATAAAAAAAGCATCGCCATCGATTTAAAAAGCGATAAAGGTCGGGCATTATTTAAAAAACTTGTTGCCGACAGTGATGCTGTCATTGAGAATTTCCGGGCTGGAGTCTTTGAAAAAATGGGCTTAGGGTATGATGTATTGTCCCGCATTAATCCACGGCTTGTCTATACTTCGATTCGGGGATTTGGCGATGTGGTTGGNGGGNAAAGNCCCTNTATGGCNTGGCCTGCCTTTGANATCNTCGCTCAGGCAATGGGCGGCTGGATGAGCATAACCGGCACGGATAAGGAACATTCCCTCAAAGCCGGGGGTGGTCTTGGCGATACCGTCTCTGGACTTTTCGCCGCCATGGGGACACTCACNGCCCTCTGGCANGCCCGAGANACTGGCGAGGGCCAATATGTCGATATCGCCATGCTNGACAGCGTCCTCGCACTGTCTGAAATGGTAACAGCAACATACGGNTATACAGGCAAATCGCCNTCCCCTGTTGGGAATGGCATGCCGGGCATGGTNCCCTTTGGCTCGTTTCCGGCAAAANATGGCNAGGTTGTNATTGCNGCCCCNCATGATCCCANGTGGAAAGATCTGTGTATGGTTATGGANACACCGGATTTNATNACAGATGANCGNTTCAAATCTGAACGGGCGCGGGCGGCCAACCAGCCTGCCGTATATGAAATAGTAAGCAANTTNACCCGCCAATATACCAAGGCNGAACTGAANGAAATAATGGGNGGAAAAGTTCCTTTCGGNCCTGTCTATATTGGTGAAGATATTTTTAATGACCCCCATTTNGAAGTNCGCNATATGTTNCCGAAGGTCGAGCACCCCGGAACGGGCCGNACCGTNANGGTTGCCGGAACNCCCATNAAATTGGAAAAAACGCCNGGAAGCATCNGNACAGCCGCCCCCCTTCTGGGTGAACATACGAGCATNATATTAAGTGATTTTGGCTTATCGACCGAAGAAATATCNGCCTTATATGATTCCCAGACCATTAAATGAATGATTTTGGCTTATGGCAAAACANGGCATAAAATAGGATGCGACGCATCAGATAAAGACCCAAGCGCCGCCATAAGCCAAAAAAATCCCGGCCATTGTTCTACATCCGGGGAGTAATTATATTTCCGTAAATTTTTGATTGTACTAAGCTAATAATCAATAGTATCAGTAAAGGGTCTGTTGATGTTACCCTATGGCTGAACATTATTAATTCAGCGCAGAAATTAAATATATTATGTCTCTTGAAGAAAAATTAATCACATTACCNGCCCATTTGCTCCGTCGNTGCCACCAGATTTCCGTGGCGACTTTTTTGGATATATGTGAGGAGTTTGAGATTACCGCTGTTCAATATGCCATTTTAACGGCCTTGAAAAACTATCCCGGCATTGACCAGATAAATCTGGCTGGTCTGGTGTCGATAGATCGCAGTACGATGGGCAATGTATTGCAACGGCTGGAAAANAAGAAGCTNGTNAAAAAGANNCTTTCTCCCAAAGACCGGCGTATCCGTATGGTATATATCACGACCAAGGGATCTGATCTGACAGATGAAATGCACCCTTTTGTCGTAAAAGTTCAAGAAGAAATTCTAAATCCCTTACAGGAAGATGAGAAAGAAATTTTCATGTCGCTGTTACTTAAAATAGCTCAAGGAAATAACACCCTCAGNCGCGCGCCTATGAAGCCCCCTAAATCTTACAAACTTCCCTGACTGAATAACCACAGATCACCCGGATAATCATNTGCCNATATAATATTNNAAATANNATTGACAGTATACNGATNATCAGTATNCTGNTNATATATTCAATAGATTAAATATAAGGTGAAACCNCATGACGCAACTTGGATCNATGGAAGACCTTCCNCTTGAGTACCGCAACAGNCTCACGGATAANAATTTNCTCCCCTTATGGCCGAACATTAGAGGNTTCTTGCCCTATGATATTCCAGAGCGCAATTGCGAGCCTATAATTTGGCGTTATAACGATATTCGACCCTTATTACTGGAAGCTGGCGACCTGNCGCCCATTGAAAAGGCTGAACGTCGCGTCTTGGTTATGGCAAATCCCGGACTTGGTCTGGAAACTGCACGGGCAACACCAACAATCTATTTGGGTATGCAGCTCATAAAACCGGGCGNAACAGCCCCAAATCACAAACATTCCCCCAGTGCNGTAAGATTTGTTGTGGAAGGCGAAGGCGGTTACACCTGCGTAGAAGGTGAAAGACTGCCCATGGNAAAGGGCGACCTGATCCTGACCCCTGCNGGCATGTGGCATGAGCATGAACATAATGGCGATGGCCCTGTAATCTGGCTCGATGCGCTTGACCTGCCTCTTATCTATTCCATCGAAGCCTCTTATTGCATTGANGGAAAATCACAAAATATATCAGATGCTCCCGATCGGTCCCAGACACATTATCGCCGATCCGGACTNNTGCCCTATGATAAAATACAAAGCACTAGAGAAGATTACCCCCTGCTGCGTTATCCCTGGAAAGAGGTTCAACAAGCCCTGCATGATATGGCGGGCCACACGGAAAAGAACGACATGGTGCATCTGGCCTATGTCAACCCTCAAACAGGCAAGGAATGTCTGCCTATTCTTGGGTTTTCCGCCATTATGCTGCGACCGGGGGAGACAATAACCCCCCGGAAACGTTCCGCCTCCTCTGTCTTGCATGTCATTCAAGGAGACGGCGAAGCACAAATTGATGGTGTCGAAATGGCCTGGTCCGAAGCCGATACTTTTGCCGTTCCTACCCATGCAAATGTTCAAATACGTAACGGCTCGTCTACGAAACCCGCTTATTTGTTTTTGGTTGATGATGCGCCCATGCATCGAAAACTAGGTATTTATGAAGAATTTAGGAGTTAACCCTGTGACTGAAAATTTACTTTTTGAAAAACCCCAAGTCCCCACTGTTACAATTAAAGGATCCCCCAAGAAATTTCCGGTAAAGCGCGTATTTTGTGTTGGTCGGAACTATGAAGCTCATGCCCGTGAGATGGGGGTAGAAGTTGACCGTGAACAGCCCTTTTATTTTATTAAAACGGCCTTTGCCGTTATCCCTTCCGGTAGCCATATTCCCTATCCACCGGGAACCGATAACTATCATTACGAAATGGAATTGGTTATCGCCATTGGCAAAGATGGCTTCAATATTTCAGTGGAAAAAGCCCATGATCATATCTATGGATATGCTGCGGGTCTGGACATGACACGGCGCGACTTGCAATTAGTGGCACGGGAAAAAGGCCGGCCTTGGGACTTAGGCAAGGATTTTGAGCAATCAGCGGTAATTTCAGAAATAGTTCCCGCCAGTGAAATCGGTCACCCCGAATCTGGCGCCATAGAATTACAAGTCAACGGGGCAGTTAAACAATCCGCAGATATTGATTTGTTAATCTGGAAAATCCCGGAAATCATTGCACATTTATCCCGGTTTTATCACCTTTCCGCAGGCGACCTTATTTATACGGGAACGCCCGCAGGTGTGGGACCCGTTGTCGCCGGAGATCGCATCACCGGGTCAATAGCCAATGTGGCAAATATCGAACTGACCATTGATAATCCTGCTGTTGACTAAAGGATTTAATTCTTAATATTTCGGAGAATAACCAATGAGTACTATTCCTGAGTATCATATTATCATCGCTGGCGGTGGTATTGGGGGCGTGGCCGCCGCGATTGGGCTGGCCAATAAGGGTTTTAAAGTAACGGTCCTTGAACAGGCTTCCGCATTGGGTGAAATTGGGGCCGGCATTCAAATTGGCCCCAATGCCTTTCATGCCATGGATTATCTTGGTGTTGGCGATGCTGGCCGAAGCAAGGCCGTATATATCGACAGTTTAATCATGATGGATGCGGTTAGTGGTGATCGGGTGGCGACCTTGCCCGTGGATGAGCCATTTAGAACGCGCTTTGGCAATCCTTACGCCGTTATACATCGGTCGGACTTACACAATGTATTTCTAAAGGCATGTCTGGCACATCCCAATGTTGACTTCCATACCAGCCAGCGCGTCGTAGGATATACCAATACCGCCACAGGTGCTGAGGTTACAACGGAAAGCGGTGATGTCTTTTCCGGGGATGCCGTGATTGGTTGTGATGGTGTCAGATCGAAGATCAGAGAGATGATGACCGGCGGAGAAGCCGCAGGCGACACCTTATCCTTGTCAGGACATGTTGCCTATCGCGCTGTATTGCCACTGGAAGAAATGCCGGAAGACCTTCGCTGGAATGCAGCAACCCTATGGGCAGGCCCAAAATGTCATTTGGTTCATTATCCCCTTCAGGGCGGAACAACCTTCAATGTCGTTGCGACTTTCCAGACCGATGTTTCTGAGGTGGGTGTCAATGAGCCGGGAACACAAGAAGAAATTTTATCCCGGTTTGGGGATATAGCTGAAAAGCCTTTGAGCTTGCTGAAAAAGCCTAAAAACTGGCGTCGATGGGTACTGGCCGACAGGGACCCGATCGATAACTGGACAGATCAGAATGTAACATTGCTGGGCGATGCAGCTCATCCAACCCATCAGTATTTTGCTCAAGGTGCCTGTATGGCTATGGAAGATGCGGTATGTTTGGCTGATAGTCTGGACGGATGCAAAGGTGATTTCCACAATGCATTTCTGGCCTATCAATCGGCACGCATGACACGGGCCTACCGTGTTGTTTTAACCTCACGCGAAATTGGCAAGCATATGTATCACCCCTCTGGCATGCACCGGAAAGTTCGTAATGAAATCATGGCCGCTAAATCTGCTGATGACTGGTATGATGCCGTGCAATGGCTCTATGGCGGAACGGGCTTGGAAAGCAAAATATGACCAAAAATAATTCTATCAATGCACTTTATACTTTCTGGCGCAGTTCGGCTTCCTATCGTGTACGCATAGCTCTTAATTTAAAGGGAATTGATCACGATTCTGTAGAAATAGATTTTCGCAAGGACGGCGGACAGCACCGGAAACCGGAATTCCTCTCCAAAAATCCACAGGGGCTGCTGCCCGTCTGGCAAGAAGGCGATTGGTACCTGAGCCAATCTCTTGCAATTCTGGAATATCTTGAGGAAACCCAAAGAGACATCCCATTATTACCCGACGAGGCACGTGAACGCGCCAGAGTCAGAGAATTATGCCAGATCATTGCCTGTGAGATTCATCCTCTTAACAATTTAAGGGTGATGAGCTATTTAAAAGCCAACATGGGACAAGAAGACGAAGCAGTGAATGAATGGTATCGTCACTGGGTCGCGTTAAGCTTTGCCCCCTTGGAGCAGCGTTTAAACGACGTTGCCGGGACATATTGTCATGGTGATCACTTATCGCTCGCAGATTGCTGTCTGGTCCCGCAGGTGTATAACGCCCGCCGGTTTAATTGTGACATGAGCCCCTACCCGACTATTGTCAAAATTGACAAGACCCTCAATGAGTTAACGGCATTTCAGGACGCCGCGCCAGAGAAACAACTATAAAGAAAAAACACCATAAATTATCCAGCATGCCTCATCAGATTTTTACTGGACTGGACTTAACCTACTGCTTGGAAACATTATGGTTTCCAAGCTAGCGGGGGCATTGGACTTATTTTCATTATGACGTTTCGCCTTGTGCATATTCGTCTCAGGTAGAATAGATTTCGCCCTGAATTTTTTGTAACAATTACCCTTTTATTTTACCGTGGAGAATGGTTAGAACATTGTTTAATAACATGGTTTAGTCGATAGGAATGGCCATCCAGTCTTTATCAAAGGCACTGACATCAGCGATTTTTCCCCAAAGAAAGTTGCCTGTCTGGCTATTCACAAAGTGAACTTAATGATGTTGCAGAGCAGCTAAATTCGCGTCCAAGAAGAATACTGGACTTCAAAACTCCAGCACATAAACTAGAGACGGTGTTGCAGTGCCCCGTTGTATCCATCACCTTTATTTAAAGGGGGCATTGTCGAAGATACTGACTTGATTGCGAACAGAAAACCTGAACTTCCCATTAGTACGCCACATTCCAAGGAAGGAATTAAGGTATGCCATTCTAATCCCGCAACCCTGCTAACTCAGCACGGCGTTTCTGTTTGAGAACAAAACGCTGTACCTTGCCGCTGGGCGTCTTGGGGAGTGAAGTCGTAAAATGGACTGTGCGAGGGAAGGCATGCGCAGCATAACGCGCCTTCACCCATTGCTGGATATCTTTTTTTAACTCCGGCGACCCGTCATGCCCCTCGTCAAGTACGATAAAGGCCTCCATCACTTCACCGCGCACCTCATCGGGCACCGCAATCACCGCACATTCATTCACCGCAGGATGGGTAACAATCACCGATTCTACCTCGAATGGGCCAATGCGGTA
>JAESPY010000096.1:3758-6554 GCA_016765435.1 Emcibacter sp. | reverse complement strand
GGCCGATAGCCGTATTCTTGCCACCTATGACAAGGAATTGACGGCTCCGGTTCAGCAATGGCTGAAACGTCATGATGTCAGCCTTCACCTTGGCGCCAAAGCCACAGGCTGGCAGGATAATGTCTTGTCCTATACCGATAAGGACGGTGCCGCACAAACCGTCGACGGTGACAAGCTGTTGGTTACCGTGGGCCGCAAACCCAATACGGAAGGCTGGGGGCTGGAAAATATGGCTGTAGATATGATCGGGGCTTTTGTCAAAATTGATAAATATTGCCGCACGTCCATGAAAAATGTTTGGGCCATTGGTGATATCACGGGGGAACCCATGTTGGCTCACCGGGCATCGGCACAGGGCGAAGTGGTCGCAGAAATAATTGCCGGACAGAAAAGAGAGTTTAATCCAAATGCCATAGCCGCCGTTTGTTTTACCGATCCAGAGATTATCGCGGTTGGCCGTTCAGCAGATGAGGCAAAAGCCGATGGCATTGAAACCATTGTTGGCAAATTCCCGCTGATGGCAAATGGCCGTGCGCTGACGATGGAGGCGGGGGAAGGCGGTGGCTTTGTCCGTATTACAGCGCGCGCAGACAACCATGTGATCGTGGGTATCCACGCCGTGGGGCCGCATATATCGGAACTGTCCGGTGAATTCGCCTTGGCACTGGAAATGGGTGCGCTGTTGGAAGATATTGCAGACACAATTCATGTCCATCCGACGATGACAGAGGCCTTTGCCGAGGCATCTTTGTCGGCACTTGGGCATGCAATACATATTTAAGACTTGACTTTGTCGCAGAAAGGCCGCACATACGGCCCGAACAAAATGAATTCCGCTTAGCAGCCAGGGTTTTGTATTTGCCCTGTTTAGCCCTTTGATTGATATTATGGGCCAAGTGCGATCGCGGAGATGACATTGTATCCTGAAAAATAGAGATGGATACAATAAACAGTCGCGAAAGGACTATGCTATGACGCATTCAGATGCGCCGTCTACTGACGTGTTGAGTTTCGAAGCTTTTGGGCTTGCCGAAACAATTTTAAAATCCATTGAGAATGAAGGTTTCACCACGCCGACAAAGATTCAATCAATGGCGATTCCGCCATTGATGGAAGGTCGTGATCTGATTGGTATCGCCCAGACCGGGGGCGGCAAGACCGCTGCCTTTGCGCTGCCGATGATCAACAGGTTGCTGGAAGATTATCAAAAACCCCGGCAGAATATGCCAAAGGTTCTGATCTTGGCCCCAACCCGTGAATTGGCCATGCAGATTGAACAATGTGTTGTTACCTTCAGCAAAGGCACAAAATTAAGAAGCCTTGTTGTTGCCGGGGGACAACCTTATCCCCCGCAAACCAATAAATTGCGCCGGGGGGTGGATGTTCTTGTGGCAACACCGGGCCGTCTGATCGATCATATTGGCCGCAATAATGTAAAATTTGCCGATACCAATATCTTTATCCTTGATGAAGCGGATCGTATGTTGGATATGGGCTTCATTGATGATGTGCGGGANATCTCAGATTCTCTGCCCGAAGGTCACCAAACGGTTTTATTTTCCGCCACCATGAATCAAAAGGTCCGTAACCTGACCCGCGCNTTGTTGAATAATCCGGTGAATGTGGAAATTCAAAATAAAACCGCTGTTGCCGATACCATTTCTCATAAGCTGATGAATGTCACTCGGAAAAACAAGGCCCAGTTGCTATCGGAAATTTTATCCGGCGATGATGTGGAAAAAGCTTTGGTTTTTGCCCGGACCAAGATTGGTGCAGATGAACTGTCGAAAGTGCTTCATGAAAAAGGCATTCGTTCCGATGCGATTCACGGTGATAAACGCCAACGGGTGCGCGAGAAAATTCTGATGAATTTCCGCCGGGGCCGGACCAAGGTTCTGGTGGCAACGGATGTGGCTGCACGGGGTATTGATGTGGATGGTATCAGCCATGTGATCAATTACGAACTGCCTATTGAGCCGGAAAATTATATTCACCGAGTGGGCCGTACGGGTCGTGCCGGAGCCAAGGGTATCGCCATTTCTTTCTGTGATCCAAGTGACATACGTTTGCTGGTTCAGATCGAAAGTCTGATCAAACAGAAGATTGACGTGGACGAAGATCACGAATTCCACATTGATCTGACCGCACGNGGCAGATCAAANGGCAAAAAAGGCCGTTTCTCAAGAGATCGNAATGGCCGCAGTCAACGTGATGGCAATCGGGAAGATAGAGGTTTCCGGGAAAATAGAGGCAAGTCAGATCGCTATAAATCTCGCGATCATGCTAAGGCAGCCAATAGCGACTGGAAAAAAGAAGATCGTGATACACGACGTTCTGCCCCGAAAAAACACGGCAAATCGTTTGGTCAGGATAAAGACACGCGACAAGATAAACCGTTCCGCCAAGATAGGGATTCCCGTCAGGATCGGCCATTCNGTCAGAATAAAGAGTCTCGCCAGGATAGACCCGCGCGTAATGAAGAAAAACGGTATAACCCTTGGACTGCAGAGGCCAAGAAATATACCGATGATCCCGTGCTTGGAANATTGCTCGGCAAACCACCCGTGATTGACAGCAAAAGAGAAGACAAGTCTGATTTTGTTAAGGCGGGTGCTAAGAAAAAACCTTTCAAGCGCAAAGAAGCTGAGGCTAAACCAGCTAGCCGTAAAAAGGTCAGAGGCGGCAAGAAGACCCTGTCGGAAAATAAGCCAGCAAGAACCCATAAGCCTCACGGTAAGGACAATGGCAAGGGCGGCAGTAAAGCTTTCTCTCCTAAAAGAAAGACATTGCGTTCNA
>JAESPY010000096.1:0-3753 GCA_016765435.1 Emcibacter sp. | reverse complement strand
GCNGCTTNATTAGCCGCCGTCAGCAACGTGAGGTTTTCAGTAACGNGAGGTTTTAAGGCTCACATCGGCATTTTNCCAGGCGCGGTTGAAACGCTCACTGGCAACTTTGGCGGTGTCAGCTTTNCCTTGGGCCTTTAAACTTTGTTTTAAGCCNAATAATGAATAACCGTTTTTNGGATTGCGGCGGAGGTCTTCCCAATAGACCACCTCCGCTTCGGCGGGAAATCCGGCTTCCAGTAATATGGCGCCCAAGACATGACGTACTGGAAAATACCAGTCGGATGGTTCGTTATACCGTAGGCCATCTTCCAGCCGTACAGCTCTCTCCAAGTGAGAAATAGCCTGCATATAATGGCCTTGCTTGGCGGCTATTTCGCCGATCAATATTTCCTCGGCAATGGTGAGCAAGTCTCCGGCAACGCCAAATCCCATATAGTAGGCGGCATCACTTTCGGCATTTTTACGTAATGTGATCAGATGATCCAATTCTTCCTGTGCCTGAGGAGCCTTTCCCTGATTAACATAGGCCATTCCGCGTCCGTAATGCCAGACCCCATTCATAAAACGGGCGCTCTTATCGGGTTGTGGCTCTGTCAGAATGTCATCCCATTGTCCAAAACGTATCATGACAAACATCGGCTGGCTGCGAAATGTTTCGTAGAGCGCCCAGCTATTATCCGTTGAATTTTCAGGGATGGCATCTGCCACTTGTCGGGCTGTGACAAGGGCCGCTTTGCTGCGTCCCTGAAACATGGCGGACCACACCAGAAAATGGAGGTTATGAGGATAATATGCCAGAGGATATAAACCTTGCGCCCGGCATTGGGTGATATAGCCTTCGTCGGCTTTTACCGCCAAAATATTGGTGGCATAAGAATCCGCATAACGGCCAACCCGCATATAAATATGGGACGGCATATGGACAAGGTGGCCTGCGCCGGGCATTAACGTGCCCAATATGTCGGCACTGGCGATGCCAAGCTCTGGTCGAAAAGTCTCCACCGTATGAATGAGATAGTGATGGGCGCCAGGGTGGTTCGGGTTGCGGTCAATCACAGATTGTAACGTTGACATAATGAGTTCGGTCTGTGGTTTTGGCGTACCATCTGCATACCAATAATCCCAAGGGTTGGTATTCATCAAGGCCGCAGCATAAAGGGTCGCTGCATCCAGATCGTTGGGGTATTTCTTGACCAGAGACGCCATGGCGTCGGCATAGGCCTTGTCCAGTGCGGCCCTGTCGGCTTTTGGATCCTCGCTGTAACGCAGCGCCAGAGCATTAATATAGGCTTGCTCCCGAACAGATACGCGATGTTTTAATTTAACAGCCATCTGAATGGCCGAATAGGTCTGCGCCACCACGCCTTCCTGCATAGGAAGATTTAAATTAGGGCCGAGAACCAGAGCCCAGCCCCAATAGGCCATGGCATTATCCGGGTCAAGCCTGACAGCCTCTTTAAAGGCCCGCAACGCTTCAGAATGATTGAACCCCAAGGTCAGTCGAAAACCTTGATCAAAGAAATATTGCGATTGGGGGGTGTCGGTGGTGATTTCAAAATGGTGATTGCCCAGTCCGGTCAATCGGGGGGCAATGGCAGATGTTGCCTGTAGGGGGAGGGCATTTAAAGCCTTTGGATCATGAACTTGAGCCGAGGCCGATCCAGCCAGAAGTAAAAGAATAATGCCATAAATGCTGTGGATGAACAGAATATTCCTATAACTTTTTTGAGTCATGCAACCCTCCTGATATAAGTTTATCATTTCCTTATGTATAAGGGATGCTAAACCATAGAGTGTATTTTGTCAAAAATTTCTCTGGTTATAGTCCCGGTATGGCCAGAGGCTTTCCGTTAATGAGCCTTTTGCCATCCTTCATGTCAAAATGGGCGAAATAATCGTCACCCTCTGATTGAAGGTATCCCTGAAGGATAAAGGTTTGCAGGGCGGCTGAGGTCTGAATACTTATCATCTGATCCAGTTGTTCTTTGGGCATTGCGGAAATATCCATACCACCCGCCGCCAGTTGTTTTTTCAGGCCAACGGCGGTTAAGGCCTGTGCCATGGCTTTATTGAATTTGATATTCGTCACGGCGGCAAGGCGTTTGTTCAGGGTGAGTGGGTCAGAGAGTTCTTGAATATTTTCGAGGCCTTCGCCGTTAATGGAAAAAATGCCATCACCTTTAAAAAAGCCGTCATCCATGAGGAAGTTTAAATGATGGATGATAAGTTCCGGTGATCCTTTTATGAGTTTTTCGCCAGTACGGGCGGCTATCGCTTGCATATTTGCGGCCGTTTTCTCGGGGGTTGGGGCCTCTCCGTTCATTGTGCCGTATGTTTCATTTATGGATTTTACGTAATCAGTGACCGCTTCAAGATCAAGGTGGTTCATATCCATATCTAACTGAAAGTCTTTCAGCTTCACATCGCTGGTTTCAATAGCCGCTGCATTGGATGTCCAATGGAGGGTGAGGGCCGTATCGCTTTCTTTATTAAAGTCATAATCACTGGTGAAATTACGCAGAGAGAAGGTCGCGTTTTTCGGGCCTGTAACATTAAATTCTCCGATGGAAGCCGTACCGTTCCCCGTCCAGATATAGTCATTCAATCTATCCCCGCTGGAATGCGTTACCACCTCATGTAAGATAACTGTACCGTCTTCCATAGTTATGGAAAGCCTGTTTATATGTGCCTTGGCCTCATAGGTATCAAAGGCCGCATTTATGGTGGCGTCAATGTCCATACCCGCATAGTCAATGATCATTTTTTTACCGGATATATCCGAATAATCCGCTTTGAAGGCCGGACTATGAAGGGTGATACTTGCCGTGCCGCCGTAGGATATGGTGGCAAAGAGATCAAGCAGGCTGGATATTTTAGCCTTTTCCTTGAAAAGCCTGTAGCTCTCATGGTCGATATCTCTCAAGGCTCCCGACATGGTCAGTAAGGAAAAACTAATTCCGCGCTGGAACGTCACCGGGCCGTGGGCAATGGTGATGTCAAAGACAAGTCCCTCTTGCAGGGCATTAATGGTCTGCGTATCAAATTCTACATCTTTATCCGCGGATTTATTCAGGATATTCAGCGTATGTTCGTCAAAGCCGTAAGACAGAGTGGCATGGGAAGTGAACCATCCCTGATCATAGTCGGTGATTTTGAGGGTATATCCCGGCATTTGCGTAATTTGGCTGGCGTGATTTTCAATTTTTTCCTGCGCCATCTTGCCAATGAAATAGGGGGCAACCACAAGGATCAGCACGATAAAAAAGACTGGACCTAGAATTTTTTTGTTTTTCACGGGAATCCCTTAAATGACGCGGTTAAATAATTTGGCTGACTATAAACTATTCTTATGATCCGTCACTTGATAATTTTCTGTACTGCATTAAGTTAAAGGCTTGTTCAAAATGATATTCAGGGAAATAAACCATGTATGATTATGATTTTTTTGTCATTGGCGCCGGGTCCGGCGGAGTTCGGGCAAGCCGTATGGCCTCTACTTACGGGGCCAAAGTCGCCATATGTGAAGACTATAGGGTCGGCGGCACTTGCGTCATCCGGGGTTGCGTGCCGAAAAAGCTGTTTGTTTATGCCTCTGAATATTCTTCGCATTTCAAGGATTCTAAAGGCTTTGGTTGGTCCGGTGGGGATCAGACTTTTGACTGGCCTGCGCTGATTGCGGCAAAGGACGCGGAAATAGACCGTCTGAACGGGCTTTATGGTCAAACGTTGAGTAGTCATAATATAGAGGTCATT
>JAESPY010000095.1 GCA_016765435.1 Emcibacter sp. | reverse complement strand
TGGCACATTCCTCTCTATCTATTTCGGGGATGAAATGCTGGATGTTTTCCGGCACCGGGACCGCATAAAATACCATCAGCATGGCTTCAAGTTAAAATTTGTCGGCGTTATCAGTCTATTTGCCCTGATTTTTCTGGCCTATTATTTCTTGCTGGACGGTCTCGAAATCCAACTTGATGGCATATGAATATCACATATTTTTTCCGGTTGTACTTCGCTACAGTAACGCGCAAAAGCCGGCATCCATATTTCATCAAAAACTGACACCGGACGTTTGTCCCCCATATCATCTTTACGTTTTACATAACGCGCCCTTGCCTGTACCGGGTCCACGGACAAAAAAACCTTGATATCCAGATTAGGCAACAGACATTCTTTGAACAGAAACACCCCCTCNATAATNGTGACNTGAAAATTCTCGCGNNATGCNGNCANNGCACGCNNAACGNCATCATAATGGATACTATTATTGTAATANAGATTTAAAAGGTCTTTTGTAAAATCNCCTTTTTCATGGGCCTGATAGATTAATTTCTGNACCTTCAGATCATTNTAATCNTCAATATGNAANANGGCNGTTTTAATATTCNTGNCCNTTAATTTNCCNTGCAAGGCCTTGGNAAAAGTCGTTTTTCCGGAACAATCCAACCCGTTAATTCCAATGANCAACGGGGTGTCTTCNAACAGACATTCTATTTTTTCAATGACCTTTTCTATATCNCACGCCTTTTATCTATNAAGAAGAACCANATGCTAATACTGGACTATAAANGNTAAACAGGCTATATTTTCCTTTATAAGCCCCCAAATACATNACAAACACTCATAAAAGGAACGCCAATGGACCCGAAATCACTTTATGACCGCTTGGGAGGCTATGATGGCATTTCAGCCTTTTGCAATGATCTTCTCCCCCGTCTACAGGGCGATGCCCAATTGGGCCGTTTCTGGCAAAACCGCGGCGCCGATGGCATCGCAAGAGAAAAGCAATTATTGATTGATTATTTATCCGCCAACGCGGGCGGTCCGGTCTATTATACAGGCCGTGATATGCTGTTGTCCCACAAGGGAATGAACATCAGCGACAATGATTGGTCCATTTTCCTTGGACATGCCGGAGATACCATGACCGCCTTACAAGTTCCTNCACAGGAATGCGATGATGTGGTTGCCTTTGTCCTGAGCCTGCAAGGTGACATCGTCGAGGCATAAATCAAGACACGCCTAAAACAGTGATTTAAAGGNTATTCGTTCAAATAAACCTGAAAAGGCCCTAACGATAGTCCATCNACCACGCCAAGGCATCTTCTTCACAGTCGAATAACTTGGTGGGATATGAGTTTTTTTTGCAGGCTAATGAAAACCTTCCCCATCACCCGAGAAATTTTACTCTGGGTAACAACAGNCAATGCCGTGGTTACCTCCGTAACCCATTCTGTATTGCCTACTTTTGAAATGGCGCCATGAACATCAAGAGCCGCTTCCCCCACAANCATAATCGGAAGTTTCTTGCCCGGTGCCAGTTTCCGTTGAACAGCAACAGTGTGTGCCACGTGCGCCGCCGTCACCATGAGCGTTCCAAATATAACATTCACGATGCCATTATCATCAATAAAAATTTCCGGCATTTCTGACGGGTACGGATAATCTTTCAGCATATAATCAATCCTCCCCCCAAAAAAATCTATTCGCCAATCCGTTTCATCTTCCTTTTTCTCCCCTGTTAAAGTCAAGAACGGCGGTTGAACATCACTTGTCAACGGCAACGACACCGCGCACCATAACGAAATCCGGTGACAATAACGTGGAAATATCCTTCAATGGATCACCAGAAGCCGCAATAATATCCGCAGACTTACCAGCGTCCAAAGTCCCGATACGGTCCGGCAATCCCAAAAGGTCCGCCGCATTCACCGTCGCAGAAATTATGACATCCCGTTCAGCCATTCCCGCCTGAACCATCAACACCAGTTCCCGGCCATTTATGCCGTGGGCGCTGACACCACTGTCCGTACCAAAAGCGATCTTAACACCATTTTTATAGGCAAAATACAAAGCCTTGGCCATCACAGGTCCGACAAGTATCGCTTTTGCGGCAACCTCTGGTGTGAAAAATCCCGGCTGATTTACCGCCATATCCACAACTGTGGCCCCGGCCAGTAAGGTAGGCACCAGATAAGCGCCATGTTTCCTGAACAGCTTAATGGTCCCCTTATCCAGATATGACCCATGTTCGATGGAATCCACACCTGCTCGCAAGGCCGCTTCAATACCGCCTTTTCCGTGCGCATGAGCCGCCACCTTCCGGCCCATGGCATGGGCACTTTGCACAATAGCCACCTGTTCTGCGTCGGTAAATTGCTGTCCGGTACCCGTAGCAATTTTACTCAACACTCCGCCCGTTGCCACATATTTAATAACATCGGCACCGTATTTTATTTGATCCCTGACGGCACGGCGGCAATCGTCTGCGCCGTTACAAATACCGCTATGGGGTGTGCCAAAAACATCCGGGCGGAAGCCATTCTCATCCCCATGCCCACCAAGCGGCGATATAGCCCAGCCTGCGGCAAGAATACGCGGCCCAAGAATCTGCCCCTTGCGGATGCTATTCCTGAGCGCAAAGATAGATTCTCTCGGCGCCCCCACATTACGCACCGTGGTAAATCCTGCATTCAGAACACGCCGCGCATAAACTGACCCCGCCAAGGCATATTCGGAATCAGACGTTGTCACGGCTTTCTCCCGCTCATGGGGTTCTATTTCCCCGGTCACATGGGTGTGGCTGTCAATCATGCCGGCCATAACAAATTTGTCTTTTAAGTTAATGATTTCTACATCGCCAGCACCGGGCAAGTCCGTCGCAGATATATAACCCGCCCGGATATCAAATATACTGTCATTTTTAACGATGATGCTTTGCTTCGATCTGGTTTCCAGCCGGGCATCTGCTAGCAACGTCCCCGCATGGATAATGACCCAGTTATCTTTTTCTCCGCCCCAAGACGGGACTGTGATCGCCCCCAAAAACAATCCTACGGTTATCATTAATATCTTATAGAACACAAAGCTTCTCCCAAATTTTGAACATTCTAGAAATATGATAGCTATTCACCCCCGATTGTACCAGACAAAAAAAAGCCAGGTGACATAACACCCGGCTTTTTCGTTAATTTATATTTCGTGCCTACAGGCGGCCTTCATCCACATAGACGATTGCTTTGCCAAAAGCAGTGGGATCATCCACGTCAAGCCAAAGAT
>JAESPY010000094.1 GCA_016765435.1 Emcibacter sp. | reverse complement strand
GCATCTTTGGCACCGGGATCTCAGGTGGTCTCNGANTATCTGNAAANAGCNGGNNTGCAGNANNATCTNGANGCNCTNGGCTTNAATGTGGTNGGNTNNGGNTGTACNACNTGTATCGGTAACTCCGGTCCGCTGGCNGCGCCNATNTCNGNNGCNATCAANNNCAANGATCTGGTCTGNACNTCNGTNNTGTCNGGCAACCGNAANTTTGAAGGCCGTATCTCTCAGGATATTAAAGCCAACTATCTGGCTTCCCCGCCTCTGGTCGTGGCCTATGCTATTGCCGGGTCCATGACCATGGATATTACCCGTGATCCATTGGGACAGGATAAGCAGGGCAATGATGTCTATCTGAAAGACATTTGGCCTACGAATAAGGAAATTTCCGATACCATTGCCACGTCTTTGAACCGGGATATGTTCATTGACCGTTACAAAGATGTTTTTGCCGGAACGAAAGAATGGCAGGCGATTAAAGTTGCCGAGGGCGAAACGTATGAATGGGACGAAGACTCCACTTATATTCGTCTTCCACCTTATTTTCAGGGCATGAGCAAAAAAGCCGAAGGCGGTTTCTCCAATATTGAGAATGCAAGTCTGTTGGCTCTGCTTGGCGACAGCATCACTACCGATCATATTTCTCCGGCGGGCGCGATCAAGGCTGACAGCCCGGCGGGTAAATATCTTCAGGATCATGGTATTGAGCGCAAAGACTTTAACAGCTATGGCTCCCGTCGCGGCAATCACGAGGTGATGATGCGCGGAACCTTTGCCAATATCCGTCTGCGTAATCTGATGGCGCCGGGGACAGAAGGCGGCTGGACCACTCATTATCCGTCCGGTGATGTGATCAGCATCTATGATGCGGCCATGCGGTATCAGGACAGGGGCACCGCATTGGTGGTCGTTGGTGGTAAAGAATATGGCACAGGCTCCAGCCGGGATTGGGCGGCCAAAGGCACCAACCTGTTGGGTGTGAAAGCGGTTCTGGTCGAGAGTTTTGAGCGTATTCATCGGTCCAACTTGGTGGGCATGGGTGTATTGCCGTTACAGTTCAAGGGCGATGACGGTCGGGAAAGTCTGGGGCTTGTCGGGACTGAGAAGTTTGACGTTACAGGCATTGCCGACGGCATTGACCCACGTCAGGATGTGGCTGTGAAGATTACTTATGCCGATGGCACCACAAAGGACATTACGGTGTTATGTCGTATTGATACTGCCAATGAGGTTGAATATTTTGCCAATGGCGGCATTCTACATTATGTGCTGCGTAATCTTGCCGCGGAATAAACGGTAGATTCCAAAATGTTATGAATGAGGCGTTTTTAACGCCTCATTTTTTTTGTCTTATTCCGTTTGGGGGACTATGGTTTCTTCTGTGGTTGGTCGGGTGTTTTCCCGGCTATGCTCTCTGACTTCTTTTCTTCTTTCCTGTCGAGGGCCGCCCGCATCTTCGCGGTGAGGAGTGTCGCCGTCCCGAACCCCGATCAGGATACGAAAGGCCTCTGCATTGGCGGCGACCACAATGGCCAGCATGATAAAGGTCAGGAACCCGGCCAGCATTTCAATCAGGACCGTCGACAGGATATAATGGACGGCCATCCGTTCGGTGGCCTGTGTCAGGAACCACGTCAGGCAATAGCTGTATATGCTCAGTGGTAGAAAACCGCGCAACGTCACCCACCATAATGTCGCGGTATAGCCTCTTGTCTGTCGCCAGACCTGCCAGAAACTCAGCGATGTCCGCCCCAATGCAAANCCCGCCGTATAGAGAGACAGGCGGACCAATATGGGCGAAAACATCACCATGACAAAGAAGGTACTTTTTATGGCCAGAGATTGAATAATTTCATCGGAGAAATGGACCCCCTGTCCCTGATAATAGACCATCATGCTGATGGAGATGATTAAGGTGGGGATCAACAGGGCCAATGTGATGACCGTAATTCTGAGAAGGATGTGGCCAAACCGTTTTAGAGTGAATCGTTGACCGCTGAAACCATGTTTCACCACCTGACGGTAGGTGGCATGGTCGGCCCCGAGCAGGAACTGGCGGTACCAGACAATGGCGAAGGCCGCAGTGAACAGATGCAGGATATAAGTGCCTTGTATCTGAATCTGATACTCCCGGATCAATATCTGTTCGGTCACTTTGACCAAAACCCAGAGCAGGAGAGGGCCATACATCAGACGAAAGAAATGAGATATATGGCTTGAAAAAAAGCGATAACTTTCTGAAATTGATGATCCGACTGTAAATTTACGTTCGTCCACGAATTTATTTTCCTTGCCCATACACGATACTCATACACTGTTGATACGTTGAACTTTTTCTAAGCATGTAACCCTGTTTTTGCCTTTTGTCCATAGGCCACCGTACAGCTCCATGAAATCACCATAGTGTGATTGGCAGTTTATATCATCATAGGCTACGGTAAAGGCATGAATATAGTTTTACATATGGTTAGAGTTTTATCTGTTTTTGTAATATTTGCGCTGGTTGGGGCAAATATGGGGCTTGCTCAGGCGCGTCAAAACCTTGTTGTCGTAGAGTTATTTACCTCTCAGGGATGTAATTCATGTCCGCCTGCTGATGATATTTTGGCGGAACTTAGGGAACAGGAGAATATTCTGGCTCTGGGCTATTCCGTTGATTACTGGAATTATCTGGGCTGGAAAGATACGCTGGCCCGGCCAGACTGCGTGGTCCGCCAGAGAAAATACAATAAGACGCTGGGTAAGAGCGGGGTTTATACGCCGCAAATGGTGATACAGGGCGCGCATGACGTCATTGGATCGCGGCGTGGCCAAATTNAGGATATAATGAAGCAGGTNCGGGCAAAGGCCGATAATTCGCCGCGAAAAAGCCCGGAAATTACCTTTCACCGATCAGGCGATATGATAGATCTCAGGATTGGGGCGCATAAAAGTGATGCTTCGGCGACAATCTGGATCATTGGTTATGATTATGAAAGAACCGTGGCGATCAAAAGCGGCGAGCTTGGTGGTCAGGTCAGGAAATACCATAATGTGGTGCAAATGATCCGGCGGGTGGGCCGTTGGACAGGGCAAGAGATCAAGCTCACCCTGTCAAAGGCAGATTTGGATGATGGGCAGTCGGATGCCTACGCGCTGTTATTGCAGACCAACGAGACCGGCCCGATCATCGCGGCGGCGAAGCTAGGTTCAAAGTAAGCCTGTTATAGTGCATGTTAGGTTATTATGATTATTCGGGCTGGGTAAACAGGCCTTAAATATGTTTAATCAGATATTGTAGCGCGTTTTCGGGCAACTTCTTTTAGCGCGCTTTGTATTTTCAGCGTACGGGTATGTTCAGCGCCAAGATTTTCTGTAATTACATTTAGAGCTTTTGTATAGTGCAAATATGCCTTTTCAAAAGTACCTTGTTGA
>JAESPY010000093.1 GCA_016765435.1 Emcibacter sp. | reverse complement strand
AAGGGGCAAAATCCGGTATTCAGGCGCTGATCAGCAGCGGTCTTGTGGCTTACGAACGTCTGCCGATGTTGGATATTATCTTTGACCGTTATGTGCGGATGATGTCGACCTCGCTACGGAATTTTACTTCTGATAATTTTGAAGTCTCCATTGATAATATGACCTCAATTCGGTTTGGCGATTATCTGAATTCCATTCCGTTACCTGCCATGCTGGCGGTGTTTCATGTGGAAGAATGGGATAATTACGGCCTGATTACCATTGACAGCAATCTTATTTATTCCATCGTCGATGCCCTGCTTGGCGGGCGACGGGGGACNGCTCCCATGCGTATCGAAGGGCGGCCCTATACCACTATTGAACATACGCTGGTCGAAGAAATGTTGTCTGTGATGCTGCAGGACTTGTGTGATGCGTTTGAACCGCTGAGCAAAGTAACCTTCAAACTGGACCGTCTGGAAACCAATCCGCGCTTTGCCACCATTGCCCAGCCGACAAATGCGGCGCTACTGATCAAGATGCGGGCGGATATGGAAGACAGGGGCGGACGTATGGAACTTGTACTGCCCTATGCCACTATCGAGCCGGTTCGGGAATTGTTGTTGCAACGGTTCATGGGCGAGAAATTTGGCCGGGATTCTATTTGGGAAACCCATCTGGTGCGGGAACTTTATAATACGGATGTGTCTCTGGAGGTTATTCTGGATGAACATACCATGACATTGGGAGAAGTTCTGGGCTTGGAAGTGGGGCAGACGATGATGTTGAATGCCCAAGCCGATAGTGAAGTGGAGGTGCGCTGCGGCGGTATCCCCATGATGACAGGACGGGTCGGCAAGATGGGACGGCATGTGGCCATTAAAATTGAAAAAGTGCTGAGCAAGAAAAAGAGAGCTGTCTGACATGGAATTAGCTCTTGATATTGTCATTATCATCATGGTCGCGGTTATGATTTTCTTTGCGGTTGTGCTGAATATTAAATTGAAGACTTTTCGCAATGCCCAAAGTGAAATGGCGGGGTTNATCGGGCAGTTGAATGAGGTTGTCTCCCGGGCACAGGCAAGTGTGGAAACCTTGAAAAAAACGGTATTGACGGAAGAAGATCGCCTTGACAGACTGGTGACAAAATCTCGATTATTGGTGGATGAACTGCAGATTATTACAGAAAGTGGCTCCAATCTTGCGGACCGGATTGAACGGGGACTTGTTCCGGTGCAAAAGGGCGAAGAACCGGACGATTCCCTTCTGGAAGACGAAGGTCAAGAACCGGAATATGAAGAAGAATATATCGAAGACAGTGAAATGCTGAAAACCTTGAAAAAGATACGCTGATGATATCCAATCCGGGTTTAAAGGAAAAATTATGAAGAAAAAATTTCAACTGCTGCCTCTGGCTATTGTCATCATGTCGATGGTGCTGGGGATTAAGATTGTTGATTTATCTTTTGGTGTGGAAGAAGCTTTCGCCAGTAGCAGTGAAACTTCCCCGGAACCTGTGAAAGAGGAGAAGGCAGCAGAACATGAGGCTGCTGGGCAGGAAAAAGCGGGACAGGAAGATCACGAAGCCGCCCCGCCGCCCGGTCAGCTCAGCAGTATTCCCACCCGCAAGGAAATTGAATATTTACAGAAACTGGCAAACCGCCGGGTAGTGCTGGACCGCCGTTCGCGGGAAATGGATAACCGGGAAAAGCTGTTGCAAGCGGTAGAACTGCGGATCATTGAGCGAACCAACTCCCTTAAAAAGATCGANGCCACCATTGAGGCGGCCTTGNAAGAGCGGGACAGAAGAGAAAGGGCCCAACTGGACAGTCTGGTCAAAATGTATTCCTCGATGAAGCCGAAGGAGGCTGCTCAAATTTTTAACAGCCTGGATGATAAAATTCTACTCTCGATTGTTGAAAATATGAAAGCAAAAAAGATGGGTGCCATCTTGGCTAAAATGAATCTTGATAAAGCTAAAAAACTGACAATCAACCTTGCTACCAGAGAGAAACTGCCAAATATTGAAGGCTGATTTCCGGGACAAACGTTCGCCCTCACAGTATTTTATTCTCTAAAATAAGGGGTTTACCTGCTATTAACCCCTGAAAGCTATANTACGCCCTTAACGGGTATAATATGCATGGTAATAGCGCAAAAATAAGAGGTAAAAATGCATTTGAACAGGGTATCACTGGACGACAGAATTGAAAGCATTCGGCAAAGACTGGGTGACAATGTTGAGGTTTCTGAGGTCGGTTCGATCGTTGGAGATGTTATGGGATCACTAGAGGGCGACTTTGACCTTGACGAGATNCATTTTCAGGATGAGCTNCGTGANTTGTTACGTCATATTGATAAGACAAAAAATGAACTTTTTGATATCCAACCCAAGCATTTAAGCGAGACTAAAATTCCAGAAGCCAGCAATCAACTGGATGAGGTGGTTGCNGCAACAGAAGANGCCGCNGGCAAGATTATGGATGCTGCCGAGGAAATTTCCGAAGTGGCTTTGTCTCTGGATGGCGAGGTNGCAGAACGTTTGATGGCGATCTCAACNCATATTTTTGAAACATCCAGTTTTCAGGATATTACCGGTCAGCGTGTGACCAAGGTGGTNANAACNCTGAAATATCTGGAAGAAAAACTGATGATTCTGGCGGAAGCNATCGGCGATACNGATTCTCATCTTGTNGTNGAAAAAGAAGCCGAGGGCGTTTGTNCGGATAGCAATGAAAACCTGCTACAGGGCCCCCAATGTGCGGTAACGGGGAATGATCAGGATGCCATTGATGCNCTATTCGACAGCTTTGATTGATTGTNGGCGNAAATTTGTATAGGCTCGGGAAAATTATGGTTAATAAGAGCGGATATCCCGGAAAAANTTTAAGAAGATGAATAAGTATATTGGCAGTATCGGGGCATCCGGCCCCCTTGAAGAAACAAAGCCGTTGTCCGATGATACAACGGGNCTTTTTGTTTCTTTATATTTGATTGTACTGGCCTTTTTCGTNGTGATGAATTCAATTTCCAATCAGGACCAGAATAAAGTTTCTGCGGCNACGGAAAGTGTGACGCGNGCTTTTAAAAATCCNTTTGAGCCAGAGGCTGACTTTGTNGATGTATCGGCCGATCAGGACGCCGTGACNCNCAATGATGAATTTTATGATCANATACTNGGTGTTTTTGCCTCTNTGGTGGGNTTTGACGGTAAATTCCCNACCAAGGGCGGCAGTATCGTNAAAGTTAAATTCAANCTCAGCGATTTGTTCGAGCCGGAGTCCAGNGTTTTTCAAAAAAACCANCAGGCTTTCCTGCAACAATTGGCGGGCTTTCTCCGGGGNGGGCGCGAGAGTGAGAAAAGGGAAATTGATATTGTCATNTCTTCNGGCAACGGTCTTCCGAAAGGTCCGCAATATTGGAANAATATCAATATNCTNCGNGCGGGGGCCTTTGTNCATCAGCTTAAGGCGATGGGGGTAGAGGAAAATAAACTGGNCATCGGGATTGTCCCCGGNGAGGACGATCANATGATTCTGACTTTTTATAGCCGGGAACGGAAAAATGTCCGTCAGAATNTGATCGGACATGATACCAGCANACANCCNTCTTCATCCGGGCAGGATAAAAATACAACNAACNGCGAGGGGGAGGGATTATGATTTNAGATCAGGAAACATCCGCNCCNAAACCCACTGATGAAAGCTGGTTGATTATTTTTTCCGATCTGTTGGCACTTTTGTTGACATTTTTTGTNNTGATGTTTTCCATGAGNTCGGTTCAGGTGTCNAAATGGGAAGCGATTGTGCAATCTTTAAGTGANAATTTAAACCCGAGCCGNGCNCAGATTCANGAAGTNGACTGGCAGAATATCGAAGCGGCCCAGACNCCACAGACNGAGGCNCTCAGCCTGCGTTATCTGCAAAAGATATTTGAGGANAANCTGCGNTATGACCCGATTTTAAGACGCAGCAGTGTTACNTTGTTGGATGATCGTCTGGCNATTACCCTGCCTGCGGATTTNATTTTTGAGAAGGGGCANTCTGAATTTTCACGGGATGCCTATAAATCNATGCAGGAATTGGGNGCGGCGCTCCAATCCATTCAGAATAAAATTACCGTGGTGGGCCATACGGACTTGGAACCGACCAGCGGCCGNCGNTATCCGACCAATTGGGAATTATCTCTGGTGCGGGCCATATCCGTCGCNCGGCTGATTGCACAGGCNGGNTATACCGATAAAATNGAAACCTTTGGNTATGGATCATCNCGATTTGATGAACTGGACGAAAATATTCCGCTGGATGCCCGTTATTTGCTGGCCCGGCGCGTNGATATTTTCATTCACCGGGAAGACAAGGCCCCGCAACAAGCAGAGCAGGGGCAGTCGTAATGAATAGAAAGTCTGGTATNTTTGGGCGNTTTCTNGCCGTTTTTCTGTTTCTTACGGTGTTGGNAANCCCCGCAGTGAGCTTTGCGCAGGAGGTGGTNCAGGTACGAAACGGGGATCANGGGACCTTCAGTCGAGTNGTTTTTGATTGGCAGGAAACCGTATCCTATAGCGCGAAACTGTCNGGGGGTAAGCTTGAAATTACCTTTGATAAAGCCAGCCGACCCAACTGGAATAGTTTACGTAACGAGCCTTTGGCCTATTTGGCGGACCCGGAATACCGCACGGTGGATGGAAAGCTTATTGTCACTTTGAAAGTGACTAAGCCGGGGGTGTTGCGGCATTTTCGGTATGGGACGAAAATTGCCTTTGATGTCGTCGGAAACGGGGCTTCTGTCGTAGCGGATATTTCTGCTGCGCCTGAGCTTTCTGAGCTTTCTGATAATTCTGGGTCAAGGTCTGTGACCTCACAACCTTTGGTATCGATCCCTCTGGAAACAGCTCCTGTAGCTGAGAGCGCAGGACAGATATATTCAGACGGCGATGATTTGAGGCTGGTTGTGACCCGCAAACAGAATAACATGAGATTAAGTTACCCGTGGATAAATAATGTCCGGGCGGCGGCTTTCATTCGTCATAATTATCTGTGGGTGGTGTTCGAGGATAAAAAAGTCGTTAATCAGACGGCGCTAGACAGTTTCATCGGGCAACGGGTTTTATCGGTGCGTCAGATTGATCATCCTTCCATGACGGTCCTGCTGTATGAACTGGTGCCGGGGCAGAATATTAAAGTTCAGAAAATAAATACCCAGTGGCATATTGATTTGAAAAATGCCTTTATTGCGCCTTCGCTGCCCATTATGAGCAGTCATCAACGTATCGCGGGGAACAAGGGGGAAAATTTCTTCTTTGCTATGGGAAATGCGGGTTCTGTTCTGATGATAGAGGACCCGGTGATCGGGGATGAACTGGCGATTGTACCGGCTATGGAATCCTCTCAAGGGGTGCTGCGGGCGCAGAAATTTGCGCAATTTGAGATTCTGCCCACGGGACAGGGGATCGCGGTGCAATTCACTGCGGATAATCTGAATATCCTGAAATATAAGAGTGGCGTCAGTGTGGCGGCCATGGGTGGACTGGCGCTGTCCCGCAGCCAACTGTCCAGTAAATTTGGCCTGACGGCTGGTCTGGAGCAGGAGTCTGGTCTGGAAAATGGCGAAAAACTGGTGAATTTTGCGGCTTGGAAAAAAGGCCCCCTTAGCACGGGCGGTCATGACGGTGATTATTTTGAGAATAAGCATGAGCTGCTTTATATGCTGTCCAATTCCACCGACATAAACCGGAGCGAAATGCGTTGGAACTTAGCCCGGTTTTATTTGGCCAATGGCCGGGTAAGAGAGGCGTTTGGCGTATTGAGTGTTATGCTGGACAGCACACCGAAGTTGATAGAAAACCCGGAATTCAGGACGGTTCTTGCGGTTACCAAAATTCTGATGCGGCGTTATAAAGAGGGGGTTAAACTTCTCACCCACAAGACATTGCTTGCGGAAAGGGATGTTTTATTGTGGAGTTCCGTGGCCAATAGTGCGTTGGGAAATCATGAACTGGCGCTGGAAAATTACAAAAAAGGCGCGGATATATTGTCCTTGCATGATCAGGACAGCCAAATCCGTTTTCTGTTTGCGGCCATTCGATCTGCTTATGAGGTGGGGGATAAGGACTTTGTGGCGGTAAATTTATCTTTCCTGAAAAACCTTCGCCTTAACGCCCCCCAATTGACGGAAATGGATTATTGGCAGGCCCAGCTGGAACGGGATTCCGGTCAGACTTTAATGGCCGAGGCAACTTTACAGAGCATCGTCAAGGCAGGTGTGCGGCAGACGGCGGCATGGGCAAAGTTTGATCTGATTGATATGGAATTGGACAGCAAGACGATTGATGAGGCAGAGGCCGTAGACCAGCTAGAGAAATTACGTTTTGCCTGGCGCGGGGATGATTTCGAATTGGAACTTCTGTCCCGTCTTGGTGATCTTTATGTGGCGCAGAATGACTTTAATACAGGATTGCAGACCTTAAGGCTGGCAGTGACATTTTTTGAGGAATCAAAAAAGACCTCAGAACTAACCCGGCAAATGAGCAGCATATACAGCGATCTGTTTTTGGAGGGTGGGGCCAGTGTTCTGCAGCCGGTAAAGGCTGTGGCGCTTTATTCTGAATTCCGGGAACTTATTCCATTGGGCAAGGATGGGGATAGTATGACCCGGCGGCTTGTGGACCGGCTGGTGTCTCTGGACCTTTTGGTCGAGGGGGCAGACCTGTTGAACCATCAAATTAAATTCCGCCTTAAAGGGTCGGCACAAGCGGTGGTGGCCAGCCGTCTGGCGATGATTTACCTGCTCGATGCAAAGCCACAGGATGCCTTGAATATTCTTCATGCAACACGTGATTCTCAAATTCCCGATGATATTATGGACCGCCGTAGGATGATTGAAGCCCGGACATTGATTGAACTTGGCCGATATGAAGAAGCGGAGGTCATGATTGAAGAATATAAAAGTCAGGAATCAGAAGATTTGCGCACAGATATTTACTGGAAATCTGAAAATTGGGACAAATATATCCGCCATGAAAACCGGATGTTGGGCAATCGGCATCAGCAAGAAGCGGATTTGAGTGCCACAGAACGCTTGGCCATACTCCGCCTGTCTGTGGCCTATGTGATCAATGATGATAAGGTCGGGGCTAAATCCCTGCGGCAAAAATATAAAACCTATATGGATGACGGGCTATATGGCGATACTTTCGAAGTCATCACGGCGGAAAGGCAATTGACTGACCTGAATGTTCGGCGGTTGACCAGATCCATTGCCAGTGTGGGCAAGCTGGAAAGCTTCATGGAATCTTATAAGGCGGAATTCGCCAGTAATTAGCCCCTGAAATAACGCCTGCCATCATTCCGAAAAGCGGCCTGACCGGACAGTGTGTCTGATCAGGCGGGGCTGTCGTTAAGATAATATTGAGGCCACCTTTTGAAGTTTCTTTTTGGATTAATAGCGTTTTTTCACATAATGGCCGGGGGCATCTTCGATGATATCGAGCGGCCCATCGCCCGGTATGCGGGCGGCAACTTTGGGGCCTGATTTTTTACTGAGCCATTTGTGCCAGTCATTCCACCATGACCCGACCTTGCTTGTGGCACCATTAATCCATTCTTCGGGATCATGGGGTAATTCATCATTGCACCAGTGATTATATTTTTTGGCGGATGGCGGATTTACAACTCCGGCAATATGCCCTGATCCGGCCAACATGAATCTTTTCGGCCCGGAAAAATTCCATGTGGCTTTGTAAACCGACTTCCACGGACAGATGTGATCGGTATGGCCCGCCTGAATATAGGTGGGAATGTCAACCTTTGTCAGATCCAGCGGCGTGTCGTTTAATGTGATGGCCCCCGGCTTGACCAGATTGTTATTCAGATACATATCATTGAGATATTGCATGTGGCAGGCACGGGTCAGGCGGGTATTGTCGCCGTTCCAGTATAGCAGGTCAAAGGGAAAGGGGTCTTTGCCTTTGAGATAATTATTGATGACAAAGGACCATATCAGATCACTGGATCGCAGCATGTTAAAGGTATTGGACATGGTCTTGCCATCAAGATAGCCCAGCTTTTCCATATTCTGTTCCATATCCGCCATCTGTTTTTCATCAACAAATATGGCCAATTCTCCTGCCTCGCTGAAATCTACCTGTGTGACCAGAAATGTGGAGCAACCGATTTGGTCCAGTTTTTTCTTTGCTGCAAGATGGGCGAGGGTACAGGATAACATGGTGCCGCCAATGCAATATCCGACGGTGTTGATCACTTTCTCACCCGTGGCTTTTTTAACCATATCCATGGCGGATAGGGTGCCAAGGCGCATATAATCCGCCATGCCAATATCGGACATGCTTTCATCGGGGTTGCGCCATGAAATGATGAAAACGCTATAGCCTTTTTCTGTGAGCCATCTGACCAGAGAGTTTTCCGGACGCAGGTCCAGAATATAATATTTATTGATCCACGGGGGAACGATCAACAGCGGCTTTTTATACTGTTTTTCTGTCGTAGGGCTATATTGGATCAATTCGATAAGTTCGTTTTTATAGATGACCTTTCCCGGTGTGCTGGCCACATTCCGGCCGGGCTCAAATTTTTCGTTATCGGTCATGCTGATGGTAAATTTTCCGGTTTCCGCATCATAGTCCCGCATGATATTTTCCATGCCTTTGACCAGATTTTGGCCTTTGCT
>JAESPY010000092.1 GCA_016765435.1 Emcibacter sp. | reverse complement strand
AGCAGGACGTTAAAATTCTTCGTCTGGGCCATTCGCTGGAATCTGGGCATCCGGTACATTTGGGTATGCTTCATATGGCTGAAAAGCTTTTTGAATATTCGTCTGGCACCCTGCGTATTGATATTTACCCCAGTAATCAGCTGGGGACGGAACGGGAACTGGTTGAGCTTTTACAAGTCGGCAGCCTTGCCATGACAAAGGTTTCGACAAGCCCGCTGGAAAGTTTTGTACCGGAAATGAAAGTCTTCAGCCTGCCTTATGTTTTTCGGGATCACGACCATTATTGGCGTGTTTTGGAATCGGAGATTGGCAAGCGCTTGCTGTTGGCCCCAACCAAAGTGCGTCTACGGGGGATTGCTTATTACGATGCGGGCAGTCGCAGTTTTTATACAACGGATCGTGCCATTGTGACGCCCGCAGATTTGAAGGGCCTTAAAATACGTGTGATGAAAAGCCAGACATCGGTGGAAATGGTCACGGCCCTTGGCGGGGCGGCAACGCCGATCAGTTACGGTGAACTTTATACGGCCTTGCAGCAGGGGGTCGTGGACGGCGCGGAAAATAACCCGCCTTCCTTTCGTATGTCACGTCATTATGAACACAGCAAATATTATGTGCTTGATGAACATACATCCGTGCCGGATATTTTATTGATGAGCGATCCGGTTTGGCAATCTCTGAACCCGGAGCAGCAGGGGTGGTTGACCAAAGCGGTGCGCGACAGCGTTAAATATCAGCGCGCCTTATGGCAGACGGCGACAGAGGAAGCGCTTGAAGTCATCAAGGCGGCAGGGGTGGAAGTGATTATTCCCGACAAAGCCCCCTTTATTGCCGCCGTGGCCGGTATGAAGGTGGCTTACAAGGGGTCCGCGCTCGGTGATCTTTTGATTGAAATAGAAGGGATGTAGCCATGATCAGACTGTTGGATAATGCTTTGAAAGCGATATTGGCCCTGTTGATGGCGGGCATGGTGGTTGCAGTTTTATGGCAGATCATTTCCCGTTATGTGCTGGTTGAACCCAGCGCATGGACGGAAGAAACCGCCCGTTTACTGCTGGTGTGGCTTGGTATATTGGGGGGGAGCTATGCTTACCGGACTTCGGCGCATCTCGGTCTTGACCTTCTGGCCCAGAAACTGGCGCCGCGGCACCAGTTTAAGCTCGGTATGGTGATTGATTTCTGCGTCATGGCATTTGCGGCTGTGGTGATGGTTTTTGGCGGTATGTCACTGGTCATTATGACCTATGAATTGACGCAGCTGACGGCGGTGCTTCACCTGCCGATGGCCTATGTTTACGGTGTGTTGCCGCTGAGCGGTAGTCTGATCGTTATTTATGCTGGCCTGTCTATTGCGGCGCGGTGCCGGGCCTTGCAATCCTGTTCGGAAGGAGAGGCACGCTTATGACCATTATAATTCTTGTCATCGTGTTTGTATGTTTGCTGGCTTTGGGTGTCCCAATAGCGTTTGCCATCGGGATTTCTACTCTTTTTACCATGATGGCGTCGATTGATTTTGTCCCTGCTGTTATGACGGTTGCCCAGCGTATGGCGGGGGGCATCGATAGCTTTACGCTGCTTGCGATCCCCTTATTCATTCTGTCTGGTCAATTGATGGGGCAGGGCGGAATTGCAAGTCGGCTGGTGGAGTTTGCCAAAGCCTATATCGGTATGTTGCCGGGGGGGCTTGCATTTGTGAATGTGGTGTCATGCTGTTTGTTTGGGGCCATATCCGGTTCTGCGGTTGCGGCCACATCGGGGATCGGCAGTTTCATGATCCCGGCNATGGAAAAAGAGGGCTATCCNCGTAATTTCAATACGGCGTTGACGGCNGCGGCCTCGACCACGGGGCTGCTTATTCCNCCGAGCAATATTTTGATTGTTTTTGCGGTGGCCAGCGGCGGCGTGTCNATTTCGGCGCTTTTTATCGGTGGATATGTGCCGGGTATTCTGGTGGCGCTGGGCCTGATGATGGTGAGTGCNCTTTATGCAAAACGNTATAATCTNCCGCGCGGNGAACGGGTTTCTNTNAGGGTTGCGATGGCAAAAACCGTGGCGGCCATCCCAAGCCTCTTTCTGATTTTTCTGGTGATTGGCGGTATTCTTGGTGGCGTGTTTACGGCGACGGAAGCCGGNGCGATTGCGGTGGCNTACAGNNTGTTCCTGTCCGTTGTCCTCTATAAACAGGTTAGCCTGNGTGCCTTGCCNGCNTTNTTGGTCAAGGCNACGGAAACCACGGCCATTGTNATGTTGTTGATCGGCACGNCNATGGCNATGTCNTGGGTNTTGGCCTATGAAAATATTCCNGCNGAAACNGCGGCGTTNTTATTGCAGCTNAGNGATAACCCGTTTGTGATTCTGTTGCTGATTAATATCNTGCTGNTGNTGGTGGGGGCTTTTCTGGATATGACNCCAGCGGTNCTTATTTTTACGCCGATCTTCNTGCCNGTGACGTTGGAGCTTGGNATGACGCCGCTTCATTTCGGGATCATGATGGTGTTGAATCTTTCGATCGGGCTTTGCACGCCGCCAGTGGGCAGTGTGTTGTTTGTTGCCTGCGCNGTGGGNAAAAATAAAATGCACGANATTATTCGTCCTCTCATGCCCATGTATGCGGTGATGTTTGTTGTCTTGATGTTGGTGGCGTATGTGCCGGGGGTNAGCGAATGGCTGCCGCGAAACTTTGGTTTAATTGACTAAATAATGGATTTTTACCATGTATAAAATATTGATCCCTCTGTTTCTGTTATCGGCNTGTTCGGCAGAGACGACNACAGTTGAAGTTTCAAATCCTTCTGATTTTGCTCGCAAGGATCAGTCGATGAGCTTTCGGTTGGACGAATTGGGNGGNGATTTTTCAAGCGTGACATCAGGAGGCGCCCCAGTGGCGTCACANGTTCTTGATACGGACGGCGACGGGATGCCGGATCATTTGATTTTCATAGCGGATTTNAAGGCAAATGAAGTCAAAAAATTTACCCTTGGGTTGGGGGCCGTATTCGATTTNCAAAANCGTACCCACGCGGAAGTATCAATCAAGACAGGCGGCCAATGGAACGACAAACATTATGAGGGCGGCACATTTAAAAATGTTGATCATGTGACAACCCCGCCGCAATATACGGATCATTCGGAATATATACGTTACGAGGGACCGGGCATTGAGTCCGATAAAGTTGGCTACCGTATTTACCTCGATTGGCGCAATGGGTTCGATATTTTTGGTAAAGTCAGACCGGGGCTTGCCTTACATAAAACAGGGCTGGATGGGTATGATTCTTATCACCATATGGCGGACTGGGGCGCGGATATTCTGAAAGTCGGCAATTCGCTTGGTATGGGCGGGGTCGGTTTTTGGAACGGGGCTTCCGTTGACCGGGTTTCGGAAGTTGAAAACCGTTCGGCGACCATTACCCATGACGGCGCGATTTATTCCGCCCTGAATATTGGCTATCAGGGCTGGTCCGTGAATGGGACGAAAGTTGACCTGAGCGCTGACCTTTCAATGGTTGCCGGATCATCGTTGGTTCATGTGAAGCTGAAACTGGGGCAGGCCCTGCCGAATCTGGTGACAGGCCTTGTGAAGCACGACGGCACAACCGTTATTTTGGGTGATTTGGATATCCCCGGTCAAGCTTACAGTTATATCGCGACCTTTGGGCAGCAGTCGCTTTTTAAGGATAATCTCGGCATGTTCATTCTGTTTAAACAGAGCGCCATGAGTGAGATTGTTGAAGATGAACATAATCAGGCCGTGGTGCTGCGTTTGCAGGATAATGCGGTGGATTATTATTTCGGGGCCGTGTGGGCCGGAGAAGAAAATCCGATCGCGACCCGTGAACAATTCGAAACCTATCTAAAGGGGCAAGCTGAGAAACTTACCTTGACCCCGCTTACTAAAATATTGAAATAAGGCAATTAAAAAAATGACCGTAAATTATGATATGCGTTACGCCGTGCACCCCGCGGATTACGAAGGCTATAACAACAAAAGGCTGCGGGAAAATTTCCATGTGACCAACCTGTTCGTGTCGGGGGAAATTAATCTGACCTATACCCAGATTGACCGCTTCATTGTCGGTGGCGCACAGCCCGGTGAAAAGGCGCTGTCTTTGTCAACTATTGACCCTTTGAAGGCGAAACATTTCCTCGATCGGCGGGAATTGGGCGCGATCAATGTGGGCGGCGCGGGGGCGATCATTGTTGATGGCACGCGCTATGACCTTGGCTATAAAGAAGCACTTTATGTTGGGGCAGGTCATAAGGAAGTGAGCTTTCTGAGCGATGATGCGGCTAACCCTGCAAAGTTTTATCTGAATTCTGCCTGTGCGCACCATGCCTATCCCTGTAAGAAAATCGGACTGGAAGATGCGGTCAAGGTCGAACTGGGCAGCATGGAAACGTCAAACCACCGGGTGATTAATAAATTGATCGTTAATGGGGTGGTTGAAACCTGCCAGTTGCAGATGGGCCTGACGGAATTAAANCCGGGCAGTGTCTGGAANACCATGCCGGCCCATACCCANAGCCGCCGGATGGAATGNTATTTTTATTTTGAAGTGCCNGCAGATCAGGCCGTGTGCCATTATATGGGACCGCGTGAAGAAACCCGTCATCTTTGGATGGCCAATGAACAGGCGGTTATTTCCCCCACCTGGTCCATCCATNCGGGNGCCGGAACGTGCAATTATTCCTTCATATGGGGNATGGCAGGCGAAAATCTTGATTATGACGANATGGANAAGATCACNCCGGCTGANCTTGTGGCAGGAGTATAAAGTTATGTTTGANCTGACGGGTAAAGTGGCATTGGTGACCGGGGCGACCCATGGTTTGGGCATGTCNATGGCCATGGGGCTCGGTGAAGCGGGGGCAACGCTTGTGATCAATGGTTTTTCGTCCGATGAAAAGATTGCCAAGGCNGTCAAANTCTATCAGGNCGCCGGGATTACGGTCCATGGTTACCGCTTTAATGTGACCGATGAAGANGANGTNACGCAGGCCGTNGCCAAAATCGAAAAAGAAGTNGGGCCCATTNATATTCTGGTGAATAANGCGGGAATTATCAANCGAATACCCCTGCTTGATATGTCGGTGGATGAATGGGACGCNGTGATTNAAACGGACCTGACGGGCGTGTTTATCATGTCAAAAGCGGTGGTGAAAAATATGGTTGCGCGNGGNNACGGNGGCAAAGTGATCAATATCTGTTCNATGATGAGTGANCTNGGCCGTAANAATGTTGGTGCCTATGCGGCNGCCAAGGGCGGGCTTAAAATGCTGACCCGTAATATGGCCACCGAATGGGCCAAGTATGATATTCAGGTCAATGGCATTGGNCCGGGTTANTTTGCCACNAGNCAGACTGNANCCATTCGTGTGGACGGTAACCCGTTTAATGAATTTATCATNAACCGCACNCCGGCGGGAAAATGGGGCGANCCGGATGATCTGAANGGGGCNGCGGTNTTTTTAAGCGCCCCGGCCAGTGATTTTATCACCGGACAGGTGATCTATGTGGATGGTGGAATTCTTGCTACAATCGGCAAACCTGTGGGGGAAGCATGAACCAAGAGCGCAGGCATAGCCTCTGACCCTATACATACCGCTGATGACAACATATACTGAACCGCATATTTGTGTGAAAACAGAGCGGGTTGGGGAACGTGTATTTTTACCTAGACAAGTTGTATGATGTCATATTATATTAACAGTTAGAAACCCAAAATTAGGAGCAGGATATAAATGAGCCGCTTTTCCGGGAAAAATATTATCATCACAGGAGCTGCAAAGGGTATTGGCAAGGCCATTGCTGAAAAATTCGTGGCAGAAGGTGGCGCAGTTGGGCTTATAGATATGGGTGAGGACGCAGGTAAAAATGTGGCGTCCGAATTTGTTGAAAAAGGTGCCAAAGCCTGTTTCTTGCCTCTGGATATTACTGACAGCAAAGCCGTTGTAGCCGTAGTTGAAGCTCTGAAGAAAGAGCTAGGATCGGTTGATATTCTGATCAATTGCGCGGGTGCGGCAAAGGGGGAGAGCCTCAAAGAAACGGATGTGGAAACATGGCGTTGGAATATTGAGGTGAATTTAATCGGTGCCTATGCGGTCACACATGCTGCCCTTCCTTTTTTATTGGCAAATCGCGCAAGCGCCATTGTCAATATTTCGTCGGTCAATGCGCTGATGACGGTCGGCGTGCCCGCCTATAGTGCGGCCAAGGCTGGATTGCTTGCCATGACCCGCAGTTTTGCAACGGAATATGCCAAGGAAGGCCTAAGAAGCAATGCGGTCCTTCCGGGCACCATCCAGACAACAGCATGGGACGACAGGATAGAGAGAATTCCCGACGTCATAGAAAAAGTCAGCGCCTGGTATCCGGGCGGAGAGGTCGGTCAGCCGGAAGATGTGGCGGGGGCGGTATGTTTTCTTGCATCATCGGAGGCCCGTTTTATCAATGGCGCCAGTCTTGTTGTGGACGGGGGACTGACCATTGGAAATCACCGCCTGATTGATGAGTTTTCCTAACTGCGGGTATGCTGTAATGTCTCACAATAAAAAACTTTTGGGTAAGCATGTTCTGGTGACCGGAGCCGCGCAGGGTATTGGTGAGGCCATATCCCTTAAATTTGCCGAGGAAGGTGCCGCAGTCATCGCGGCCGATAGAAATAAAGCGGTGGTACAGAAATATTCCAACATTGAAGGTGTCACAGGCATCGAACTTGATGTCAGCGATGTGCAGTCGGTCGAATTATGCCAACAGGCACACCCGAATATTGATATTTTGGTGAATTGCGCGGGCATTGTCCACGGCGGTACGGTACTGGATTGTAGCGAAGGTGATTTCCTTGAGAGCATGAAGGTGAATGTGGGGTCGATGTATTATACAATTCGGACTTTCCTGCCTTCAATGCTTGAAAAAAAATCCGGGGTAATTATTAACATTGCCTCTGCGGTTGCGGCATCCCGAACGACGGTAAACCGTTTTGCTTATGCCACGAGCAAAGGGGCGGTTGTCGCCCTGACAAAATCGGTGGCGCTGGACTTTATTGGCCGGGGTATAACGTGTAATTCCATCAGTCCCGGCACGATCAACACGCCGTCCCTCGAAGGCAGGATCGTGGCGGCGGGAAATAGCGATAAGGCGCGCGCGGCGTTTGTTGCCCGGCAACCTATGGGGCGGCTTGGCCCCGCAGAAGATGTGGCGTCCGTTGCCTTGCTTATGGCATCGGGGGAGGCCGGATTTATGTCCGGCTCTGATGTGGTGATTGACGGGGGTTTTAGTCTTTGAACGGGAAAAATTTATGAAACTGGTAAGATATGGACAAGTCGGGCAAGAAAAACCCGGTATTATTGATGAACAGGGCGTCCTGCGGGATATATCAGGATGGACCGATGATATTACGCCCGATTTTTTGTCGAGCGATAAATTTGATTTGCTTAAAGCCCATGATTTGACAGAGTTTCCAATCGTCGCGGGGAAACAGCGTTTCGGTGTTCCCGTGTCGCATGTGGGTAAGTTTATATGTGTTGGCCTGAATTACGCGGATCATGCGAAGGAAACCGGGGCGGACCTTCCCGAAGAGCCAATCTTATTCATGAAAGCAACATCGGCACTCCAAGGCCCGGATGATACGGTGGTACTCCCCCCAAATCATAGCAAGGCTGATTGGGAAGTGGAACTTGGGATTATTATTGGCAAGCCGACAAAGAACATATCCCGAGAAGAAAGCCTGTCTCATGTGGCGGGACTATGCGTTGTGAATGATCTATCGGAAAGGGCTTTCCAGATGGAGAGGGGCGGCCAATGGGTCAAGGGCAAAAGTTGCGATACATTTGGCCCGGTTGGCCCATGGATGGTCAGTATTGATGAAGTGGGGGATTGTCAGTCTCTTGATATCTGGCTGGAGCTGAATGGGGAGAAACTTCAATCCAGCAATACGGAACAGATGATTTTTTCGGTTGATTTTCTGGTGCATTATATCAGTCAGTTCATGTCTTTGCAGCCCGGTGACATCATCAGCACAGGCACGCCGTCCGGGGTTGGGGTTGGGATGAAGCCTCCTCTCTGGCTTAAAGCGGGTGACAACATGCGTCTCGGCATTGAAAAGCTTGGCATTCAGACACAAAGTGTAACTGAGTAAGACAGATGAATTCTATCACGAAAATTCAGGGCCGTGCGGTGTGGGATAGCCGCGGGCGGCCAACGGTTGAAGCGGACGTGTGGCTTGAGAATGGCGGTTTCGGGCGGGCAATTGCTCCGGCGGGGGCGTCCACCGGGGCCGGGGAAGCATTGGACCTTCGTGATGGTGGCACACGCCTCGGCGGATGGGGCGTGAGCAAAGCAGTGGCCAATGTCAATGACATCATCGGACCTACCCTGAAAGGAATGGATGGTCGGGATCAGGGGGCAGTCGACCAACGTCTTATTGAACTGGACGGCACGACGTCGCGAAAAAAACTTGGCGGCAATGCGATGATCGCGGTTTCAATGGCGGTGGCACATGCGGCGGCGAACGGCGCAGGCCTTCCTTTATGGCAGTATTTGTCGGAGGGGAAAAACAACCTGATACCCCTGCCAGAAATTCAGATTTTTGGCGGCGGAGCCCATGCGAAAGGCGGCCTTGATATTCAGGATTTTATGATTGTACCTTTCGGGGCTACAAGTTTTGCGCAGGCTATGGAATGGACCGGGGAAATTTATCATCAGGCCGGAGTCTTGATGGAAAAAGCCGGGAAAATTGCTGGTGTTGCGGATGAAGGCGGATACTGGCCCTTGTTTGCCAACAATGAAGAAGCCATCACAACGCTCCTTCAGGCGATTGAGGAAGCGGGTTTTGACCCCCATAAGCAGGTTGGTGTGTCTCTTGATATTGCGGCAAGCCAGATTTGGGATGGTAAAGGATATTTTCTGAAAGCGGAACAACGCCATTTGTCCAAAGAAGAATGGTTTGATCTTATGCTGCATTGGGTAAATGACTATCCGATTGTATCCATTGAGGACCCTTTTGTGGAGGATGATATGGAAAGCCATGCAGAATTTACAGCACAGGTCGGTGATAAAGTTCAGGTCATCGGGGATGATTTGCTGGTGACCAATGTGGAACGGGTCAAATCAGCCCTAGAGATGAAGGCTTGTAATACATTGCTCTGCAAACCCAATCAGGCGGGTACGTTGAGTGAGGCAAAAGCCGCCCTTGACCTTGCCCATGCATCCGGCTGGAACGTTATAGTTTCGGCCCGTTCCGGTGAAACAGAAGATACGACAATTGTTGACCTTGCCTATGGTTGGGGAGCTTCGCAGATCAAAGTTGGGTCTTTTGCGCGTTCAGAACGGATGGTTAAATGGAATGCGCTGATCCGGTTGGAAGAAACGCTGGGCGATAAGGCTGTATACGCGGGCAACTGTCCTTTTGTGAATAAGCGCCATGACTGAACCGCTTCCCGATCATATCAGAACCGGATTGCTTAATATGGGGCTGATAGAGGAAGATACCGTTTTTGCTGCGGAACCTTTGGCGGGGGGTGTTTCGTCGGATATCTGGAAAATCACATTGGCGGACCGGATTGTCTGCGTGAAACAGGCGCTGTCCAGATTAAAGGTCAAGCAAGTTTGGGAAGTCCCCACGGAGCGCAGCCAGTATGAAATCCAGTGGCTGAAAACGGCACGGGAAATTGTTCCCGACACGATCCCCCTTGTTGTTGGGGAGGATGCGGAAACCGGTAGTCTTGCCATGGAATATCTGCCCCCTGAACATTATTCGGTTTGGAAAAGCGATCTGCGTGATGGCATTATGTCGGTGTCGGTTGCTAAAGTATTGGGGGACAGGCTTGCCACCATTCATGGAAATACGGCCCACCGGGATGACATTGCCGAGCAGTTTAAAACGGATGAATTATTTTTTGAATTGCGCCCCTCGCCATTTTTCTTAACAGCGGCGGAAAAACATCCCTTGCTCGCGCCGAATTTAACGGCGCTGACGGACAAATTAATGTCGACTAAAATAGCGTTGGTGCATGGGGATATTAGCCCGAAGAATATTCTGGTTGGTCCAAACGGCCCCGTCATCATTGACGCGGAATGTGCCTGGTATGGTGACCCGGCGTTTGATCTTGCTTTCTGCCTTAACCATTTGTTGCTGAAATGCCTATGGCACCCGGCACATACGGATGCTTATCTGGC
>JAESPY010000091.1 GCA_016765435.1 Emcibacter sp. | reverse complement strand
CCGCCGCGTTCAACCACAAGGTCATCGTCCTTCTGATCCTTGACCAGCTTGAAATCATACTGAAAGCCACTGCACCCGCCGCCATCGACGGAGACGCGGAATTTCAGGTCTTTATCGCCTTCCTTTTCGCAAAGGTTGGCAATACGTTTAGCGGCACTTTGTGATAAAGTGATTGGCGGTGTTTCTATGGTCATTTTTCTAACTTACCCTGATGTTTTTTCTTACATTACCCTATATAAGTAATAATTATTATTATATTGTCAATGAATGGAATGTCCGTTTGATGAATTCTGAATTCAAAATATATCAGCCGAACCCGCAATATGCGCCCTATGCTTGTCTTGCAGAGCATAGCCGGGGGCGGTTACATGCGGAGGCTGAAACCAAAACCCGTTCTCCTTTTCAGCGAGACCGGGACCGGATTATTCATTCCGGGGCTTTCCGGCGACTGATCCATAAAACCCAGGTTTTCGTCTATCATGAGGGTGATTACTACCGAACCCGCCTGACCATTCCATTGAGGTGGCGCAGATTGCGCGCAGTATCGCCATTGTCCTTGGCCTCAATGACGAAATTGCAGAATCGCTGGCGCTGGTCCATGATTTCGGCCACACGCCCTTTGGCCATAGCGGCGAAGAGGCCATGAATGCGGTCATGACCCCCTATCAGGGCTTCGATCATAATGCCCAGTCCCTGCGGGTGGTGACAAAGCTGGAACAGCGTTACGGGGGCTTCGATGGCCTTAACCTCACCTGGGAAGTGCTGGAAGGACTGGCCAAGCATAATGGTCCCTTGTGTGAGAGGGGTCGGTTTGACGGTCTGAATGTAAACTTGCGTACCTATAACGACCTTCATGATCTGGAATTGCATACATTTGCCAGTGCCGAGGCACAAGTAGCGGCGGTGTCCGATGATGTGGCCTATAACAACCATGATATTGCCGATGGTATCCGCGCCGGTCTCCTGACCATGGGACAGCTCGAGGAATTGCCCCTGTTAAAGGACATTATTCGGGACGTGCGGGATAAATACGGCGTTTTGGAAGATGGCCGGGAGACTCAAGAGGTGGTTCGCCGCCTGATCAACCGGATGGTCAATGATATTCTGACCGAGAGTAAAAAACGGATTTCAGCCTTGCAACCGGAAACTGTTGAAGATATCCGGGCGGCGTCTCAAAGTGTCATTTCTTTTTCTGATGAGATGAAAGAATTCGATAAAAGATTGAAATCTTTTCTGATGCGGAATATGTATCGTCATTACAAAGTCAACCGCATGTCTAGCAAGGCCAAAAGGGTGATCACTGACTTGTTTGAAATTTTTCAGGCCGAACCGGAATGTCTACCGACAGAATGGCAAAGCCAACAAGTTATAGAAGACCCCTTGACCCGCGCCCGACATGTGGCAGACTTTATCGCCGGCATGACGGATCGTTATGCCATACGGGAACATAAAAGATTATTTGATACATCGTTGTTTGAATTATGAATATTTTTGATACTTATGCCGGGTCTTTGAAGACCATTATTTCCACACTCGGGGAAGTGGGGCCTTTACCCACAGCACTTGACCTGAAAAATGTGACTATTGAGCCGCCCAGAGACGCCGCACATGGGGATATTTCCACCAATATCGCCATGGTGCTGACCAAACAGGCACGCATGAAGCCGCGCGATATAGCGGATTTGGTGGCCGGTGAGCTGCGTAAAATAGAGGATGTGGAAAAAGTTGATGTGGCCGGACCGGGCTTCATCAATATCACTTTGAAGCCGGGCGTTATCCAGTCTCAGGTGGTGGCCATTTTGGATGGTGAGGGTAATTACGGCCGTTCAGACGTGGGCGCGGGTGAGAAAATCAATGTGGAATATGTCTCGGTCAATCCCACCGGGCCGCTTCATGTGGGCCATTGCCGGGGGGCCATTTTTGGCGATGCTCTGGCCTCATTGCTGGAATATGTCGGCTATGATGTGACCCGTGAATATTATATCAATGATGCCGGGGGGCAAATTGATGTTCTGGCCCGGTCAACGTACCTTCGTTATACAGAGGCGTTGGGCGTAGACATCGGTAAAATTCCCGAAGGTCTTTATCCCGGTGATTATCTGGTTCCGGTGGGCAAGGCGCTGGCGGAAAAATACGGCGACCAATGGCTGGATAAGCCAGAGAGCGTGTGGCTGGATGATATTCGTCAGTTTGCGACGGATGCCATGATGGACCTGATCCGGGCCGATTTGGAAACCCTGGCTATTAAGCATGAGGTGTTTTTCTCGGAAAAAACTCTGCATGAAAGTGGCCGGATACAGACGGCATTGGATAAGCTAGAGCAAAAAGGCTTCCTTTATACAGGGGTTCTGGAACCGCCGAAAGGCACCAAGCCCGATGATTGGGAAATGCGCCCGCAAACTCTGTTTAAATCCACGGAGTTTGGTGATGATGTGGACAGAGCCGTTAAAAAAGCCGATGGCAGTNGGACCTATTTTGCCGCCGATGTGGCCTATCATTTTGATAAGATAGAGCGCGGGTTTACCAGTCTTGTTGATGTTTGGGGCGCGGACCATGGCGGTTATGTTAAACGGGTCGAGGCCGTGATAGAGGCCTTAACCGATAAAAAAGACGTGCTGGATGTGCGGCTTTGCCAAATGGTTAAGCTGCTTCGGGATGGCAAGCCTGTGAAGATGTCAAAACGGTCCGGGGCTTTNATNACCATGCGCGATATCGTGGATGAGGTGGGCAAGGACGTGGTGCGTTTCATCATGTTAACCCGTAAGAATGATGCGTCCCTTGATTTTGACTTTGCCCGTGTGACCGAACAATCAAAAGATAATCCGGTCTTTTACGTGCAATATGCCCATGCNCGTGTGCAGTCTGTACTGCGCAAGGCACAGGCGGCATTNCCGGATATTGATATCTCNAAAGCGTCATTGGCAGAGGCCGATATGACTATTTTTACAGACAGCAGCGAGATGTCCCTGATCCGTGCGATGATGAACTGGCCCCGTTTTGTGGAAAGCGCNGCTTTGGCGCGGGAACCGCACCGNATTGCATATTATCTCTTNGATCTGGCTTCTGAATTCCATGCGTTGTGGAATAAAGGCAACGATCATCTTGATCTTCGCTTCATAATCGAAGATGATGAGGGGGCGACCCGGTCGCGACTNGCCTTGATTTCNGCNGTGGCCGATATCATTGCGACGGGACTGAATATCTTAGGGGTGGAACCTGTTAGTGAAATGTAGCTTGTATAGCTTGACGATGGAGAGGGGATTTTAAATGTCAGACGAAGGTGAAAAATCATCATGGCTTGAGCCCTTGCCGGGGGAATATGCCGATGAAGGGGATATGACNGGCCGCCGGATGCTGGTTGCCGCGTTAACCGTTATTATTTTGGCTATTTTCGGTGGTTTGATTTGGTACAGCTATCTGGAAGGCAACAAGGGAGGACCGGTTCCGGTTGTCCGTGCGGATAAATCTGTGATCAAGGTAAAACCCGANACGCCCGGTGGTTTACAAGTGCCGGATCAGGACAAAAGTGTTTTCAATAAAGTGACATTGGCGGATGCGGAAAAAGCAGAGAATTTAGCGCCCAGCGCNGAACTTCCCGTNGACCTTCCCGCAGATATGNCCGTTGAGAAAACCTCTGATGCTAAATCCATAGAGGGTGCAAAGGCCAAAGCGGTTCAGGCTGAAAAAGAGTCNCGNCNGGCNTTGCTNCCCCCGTCAACAGAAGATAAGCCGACAANAAAANCTGTGCGCNNAGNGGNCGNAGTTNNCCCGAAAAANANCCTCTCGAAAAAGAAAGCCTTAACAGAGGGATTTCTTGTGCAGTTAGGGGCTTTTGGCAAGAAAGCGACNGCAGANAATCTCTGGCAGAAAATTCAAAAAGACAATGGACCGCTTCTGGCGGGATTAGGACCNGATATTATGATGGTTGATTTGGGCAAGAAAGGCGTGCTGTATCGTTTGCGGGGCGGTGTGATTGCCGACAGGGCNCAAGCNGATAAAATCTGCGCGACCTTAAAGGTGAAAAAACAAGCCTGTATNGTGGTGAAGAAATAGGTGGCCCGGCCCGTAATACTGGATTGTGATGGCTTGACCATGACNCNTGAGGAGAAGGCGCTGTTCGCAGAGCTTGACCCTTTCGGCTTTATTCTATTTGCGCGCAATTGCCAGTCGCCCGATCAACTTAAACGTCTGACAGATGACATGAGAGCGGCTGTGGGTCGGGAGAATNTCCCGATCCTGATTGATCAGGAAGGCGGACGTGTCTGCCGCCTGAACCCGCAACATTGGCGCAGGCCCCCAAGTGGACAGGCCTTGCGCGAGCTTTATGAAAAAGACCATGAGAAAGGCCTCACTGCCACCAAGATAAATGCTCGTCTTATGGCAGAGGAATTGCGTTTTTTGGGCATAACGGTCAATTGTTATCCTCTGTTGGATTTGAAGTTTCCAGAGGCGGATCAGGTGATCGGTGACCGATCTTTTGGAACCGATGTCAATGTGGTCAGCCAGCTTGGGCAGGCCGCCTGTGATGGGTTGTTTTCCGGTGGTATTCTGCCAGTGATTAAGCATATTCCCGGTCATGGCAGGTCTATGGTGGACAGCCATAAAGCCNTGCCNGTTGTCGATACNCCCGTTGACATATTGATGAAAACGGATTTTGCGCCGTTTGTCGCGTTGAACCAGATGCCGCTGGCCATGACGGCCCATATTATCTATTCCGACATTGATCCGCATAAGCCGGCCACCTTGTCAGAAACGGTAATCCATAAGATAATCCGGGAATTGATTGGCTTTAAGGGGGTGTTGATTTCTGATGATGTCACTATGAAAGCCCTTGAGGGGGATGCTGCCCATCTTGCAAAGGATGCTCTCCGCGCTGGCTGTGACCTTGTTCTTCATTGCAATGCGTCGCTGGCGGAACGTCGGCGGGTTCTTGAGTCTTTGTATGATTTCAATATTGTCAATGAAAGCTGGGTGGAAAATATGTTCCGGCAAAGACTTAAAGTGCCGGAAATAGACAGGGCTGAATTGGCCGAATGGCTGAATGAGGCCTTAAAAAGTTAAACAGGGATTTCATTGAGATGGATTATTTACAGGTTCTGCCTGTCATTGTGTTGCCGCTTCTTCTGGCGATAACATTACATGAAGCTGCCCATGCGTGGGTGGCCTATAAGTTAGGGGATAATACCGCAAAATTACAGGGGCGGGTCAGTTTTAATCCTTTCGTTCATATTGATCCGTTTGGCACCATATTTTTGCCGTTGNTGCTGTTGATGAGCGNCGCGCCGTTTCTGTTTGGCTATGCAAAGCCGGTCCCGGTTAATTTTACGAGGCTTAATAATCCACGTCGGGACATGGTTTATGTGGCGCTGGCCGGACCTCTGGCAAATATTCTGTTGGTCATTTGTGCCGCTTTGCTGCTTCATATTGTGGGGTTCCTGCCGGATATGGCGGGGAAATGGCTGGTGGGAAATATTATTTTTGCCATTAAAATCAATGCGATCCTTGCCGCTTTTAATATGTTGCCGATTCCGCCTTTGGATGGAGGAAGGGTTGCTGTTGGCCTTTTACCTGATATAATTGCCCGGCCTTTGTCACGGATAGAACCTTATGGTATGTTCATTATCATTGGTTTATTTTTATTACCGACACTGGGGCGACAGATCGGGCTGGATTTGAATATTTTATGGGCGGTGATCGGCCCGGCCATTAATCTTGTGGAACAATTGGCGGTTCTGGTCGCGCCAGGTTAAACCGCATTAAATTTGGGAGACAGGATGACGGACAAGGAGACAGAGAAGCAATCCGCATTTGAGATGGATCATCCTTTGGGGACAAATCCAGTGGATGATGATCAACGTCTTATCCTTGATATTGAGGGTTTTGAAGGCCCACTTGACGTCCTGCTTGCGCTGGCCCGAACCCAAAAAGTTGACTTGAAACAGATTTCCATATTGGAACTGGTGCAGCAATTTATCGAATTTGTCTCGAAAGCCAAAGTGCAAAAGCTGGAAAAAGCGGCTGATTACCTTGTCATGGCGGCTTGGCTGGCTTATTTGAAATCGCGGCTACTTTTGCCGGAGGAAGATTCGGAAGATGAATTATCCGCCGAAGAAATGGCCGCCCGTCTGACCTATCAATTGCAACGGTTGAATGCGATCCGGGATGTTGCGGCAAAATTGATGTCCCGCAACCAGCTGCGACGGGATGTTTTTGCCCGGGGCCAGCCGGAACAGGTGATCGTCACCAAAAACGCCACCTTTGAGTTAAGTCTGTATGACTTGCTCAGGGCTTATGCCGATCACAAGACCCGAACTTCTATTGCGGATATTCGAATTCATAAACGGGCTGTCTATACATTGGATCAGGCATTGGAACGCTTGCGCGGCATGATCGGACTGGCGATGGATTGGACGGATTTATTTCAATTCCTGCCAGATGATACCGGTAATGCGGAGATGACCCGTTCCGTTAAGGCCAGCCTTTTTACGGCCTCCCTTGAAATGGCCCGGCAGGGAAAGGCTGAAATCGTGCAGAAACAAACTTTTGGTCCTCTTTTTATCCGTAAAGCAGACAGACAAGATTAAGGAAAATATGATGGAAATCATGGAACAAATCCGCATCGTCGAAGCCCTGTTATTTGCCAGTGAAAAACCGTTGTCTTCTATCGCGCTGGCGGACTGCTTGCCAGAAGGGGTTAAAATTGACCAATTGTTGGCGGATTTACAGGAACGATATGAGAGTCGGGGGGTGAATCTTGTGGAAGTTGCCGGGAAATGGATGTTTCAGACAGCGCCGGACCTGGCCTTTTTACTGCGGACAGAGGTCGAGGAAGAAAAGCGCCTGTCCAGAGCTGCCGTGGAAACACTGGCTATTATTTCTTATCATCAACCCGTTACCCGTGCGGAAGTGGAAGAAGTGCGCGGCGTTTCTTTGAGTAAAGGCATTCTTGATGTTTTGATGGAAGCCCAGTGGGTGCGGCCCATGGGGCGGCGCAGAACACCGGGCCGGCCCATGACATACGGTACATCGGATCATTTTCTGGTTCATTTTGGTTTGAATAGTATAAAGGACTTGCCGGGGCTGGCAGAATTGAAAGCAGCAGGCTTTTTGGAGAATGTTAATACCTCGCGTTTGAACCTTTTAGACGACCCAAAACCCACGGAAGAACAGCCCGAATTACCCGGCTCCGGGACGGTAAAATCAGCCGATCAGACGCCGGGTGTGGAATAAATATTTTTTATGTTGCTTTCGAACGCAATTTCGTTGATTTTCGTCAAGTGTTTCTTACCTCTAATATTTATGATGCATTTGTTTATTCTATATATTTTGCATCGGGAGATTTTAAATGGGTTTAAGTATTTGGCAGATTGCCATTGTTGTAATATTGTTTGTGCTGCTGTTTGGCCGGGGAAAAATTTCCGACCTGATGGGGGATGTGGCAAAGGGCATCAAAAGTTTCAAAAAGGGGTTGTCTGAAGACGATACAGATGTGGCGGAATCAGAAGAACCTAAGGCTATAGACAGTAAGTCTGAAACTGTGATAACCGAAAATAAATCTAAAAAAACAAATAGTTAAACCGATTTTCAGGACGTAATCTATGCTTGATATCGGCAT
>JAESPY010000090.1 GCA_016765435.1 Emcibacter sp. | reverse complement strand
GCCCCTTTTTAACAGCGGAGCAAAACGGGCGGCGAATTTTTTTGTTGCGACCAAATCCGGCAAATCAAATACTGCCAGAATATAGTCTTCGGGGATTTCCTGTCCGCTCACTAATATTCCCCTACGCACCGGCCATGCTCAACTGGGCGGCCATACCGACCCGCATTGGCAACGTCAACGTAACCTTGGTACCCACATTCAGGGTCGATTCCACCGCAAATTTTCCGCCGTGCAAATCAACAAAACTTTTCACCAGTGACAGGCCAAGCCCCGCGCCCTGTCCATTATGCACATTGCTTCCGGTGAAGAACTTTCCACAAATTTTGTCAACTTCATCCGGCTTGATGCCAACACCGTTATCCTCAACACTAATATAATAATTCTGATCGTCTTGAAAGACGCTCAATTTAATGGTGCCCAGCGACGGAGTGAATTTTACCGCATTGCTCAACAGATTATAAATCGTATTCTGGATACGCTTGGCATCGCCGTGAACTGGTTCCATGTCATTGGCATAATCCCGGATCAGTTCAATNTCCTTGACCTTGATCCTCTCCTGCATCTGGGTGGTGACCTGATCCAGCACATCAACCACCTGAAACGCGTCAATATCAAGGGTCATGCCCCCGGCCTCAATCACCGACAGATCAAGAATATCATTGAACAATTCCAGCAATTGCTCGGACGCGGCCANAATGCTCTGCATATAATCCTGCTGNACNTCATTCAGCGGCCCTTGATATTCCTTTTGCAACAATTCGGAAAAACCAATGATGCTGTTCAANGGGGTGCGCAATTCATACGACATATGGGCCAGAAATTCTGTCTTGATTTTATCGGCTTCTTCCAACGCCTGATTGCGTTGNCGCAANACTCTTTCGATGGCAAAACTGTCCGACACATCGATGAAGGTAATCAACATGGCCCCATCGGGCAAAGGCACGGCGGAATAATTCAGAACACTGCCNCCCTGCCGTTTCAANTGNCCCGAAGACAAGGCCTTTTTCACTTCGCCGCCGACGATCAGGTTTTTCAGATTTTCAATCGCNTCACTTTTACCGAAATTTTTCGCGCAGGCATCCATCACCTCCCCGGTATGCGGATTAGCGTCCAGCATATCCCGGTCCAGTTCCCAGATATCGGCAAAGGCCTCATTATACAATTGAAGGCAACCATCAATGCCAAACACCGCCAAGCCCTCATGCAGATTATTCAGAGTTTCCCGCTGCACCGCGAACAGGGTATTATAGGACCGCTCGAGGGCAAAATGATCGGTGACATCTTCATAAAAAACCAGCAAGCCGCCCAGTGGATGCGGCTGACTGACCACCCGCAGAGATGTATTATCCGGCAGATGCCACATTTCCTCAACTGGCTCCAAAAGCCGGGTATAGGCCGTCAACTGCTCTGCTTTCCATTCCGGGAAATTGGCCTGTTCCGGCAGGCGGCGAGCCTCGCGCATGGCTTCCAGAACTTCCCCGTGATCGGGATGGCTAAACAACAGGCTTTCCGGTAAATGCCACAGACGACTAAAGGCGCTGTTATAATATTCAAGACGCTGACCAGAGGTAAAAATCGCCACCGCCGTGGACAGTTTATTCAGGGTTTCGGAATGGGATTCCGTATGGTGGATCAATTCGCCACGGGCTTGCTCAAGTTCTGTAATATCCTGTACATAGCCCATGCTGCCCACGCGGTCTTTATCAATGCGAACCGGGATATTATGAATATCAACCGCCCGCCGTTCGCCCTGCATAACCACAAAATGTTTCTCGTGGGAGGCGATATCGCTCTCCTGAGACAGGGCCGCGATATCCCGTGTTGTCTTGCCGATGGCACTAGTGACCAGTTCCAGCCCCTCTGAAATGACCCGTTCAACGCTCTCCCCATCGACCGCATCCACATAGGCTTCATTCACCCAAATCAGGTTTAAGTCTTCGTCGCGCGCCCACATGGGAAACCGGATCAGATTACTGGTCGTTTCAAAAAACTTAAGCTGGTTGCTGACTTTACGCGCATCATTGCCCTGAAAAAAAGCAATATTCTCTTCGATTGTGGCGTCCCGAAACCAGACGACCGCGCCAGCGGAAGGAGTATTCTCTGCCAAGGGAGCGCCCTTGACCACGATACTTCTCTTTTGAGATTCAAGGAAAAATACTTTACGAAAATGCTCTCCCCCCGTCCGAAGTTTTTCAATAGCGGCCAGAAGATCATCAAACTGATCATCGGAAAAGGCCCCGTCCGGTCCGCGAAAACACGTCAGATCCGCCCCGCCTTTTTCAATTTCCAGCCACCGCCGAACCCCATCCAGTGAAGACAGTTTTCCCGTCTCATTCCAAATGAGCGAGATATCCTTGCGGGCTTTTAACAACAGAGACTGTAGATGATTTTCCTGTTCTGCGGCAAGCAGTCTGGCTTTCACCCTTTTTCGGTCCATGAGCATCCAGAAAACCAAGCACCCCGTAAGGGCCAGAAAAAAGCCAAAATACAGAGGATTCCCCCCTTCCAAACCATAAGAGGCAGGCGATTGCGCATATGACGGCAAGACGCCAAAGAGGGTGCCACCCCATGACGCGACAAGAAATCTGTTCAATAATTTTAACGGTCCGATGACCATAAACCCTTCCACATACTTTTATGACCGCGATCATAAACTATCGCTGTGAAAAGGGAAGCCCGTTATTGGGTNCCAGAATCATTTAGGGCCTGAACATGATACCATGCTCAGGCCCCGTAAAAAACATCACGTCCCGTGATTAATAACGATAATGTTCCGGCTTGAACGGTCCGGCAACAGGNACGTCNATATAATCAGCCTGTTCCTGAGACAATNTGGTNANNTTNACNCCAAGTTTATCCAGATGCAGCAANGCCACTTTTTCATCCAGATGTTTCGGCAGGACATAAACTTTATTTTCATAATTNGCCGCNTTATTCCACANTTCCATCTGNGCCATAACCTGNTTGGTGAAAGAGGCGCTCATGACNAAACTTGGNTGGCCNGTNGCACAGCCCAGNTTNACCAGNCGNCCNTTNGCCANNACGATCAANCGCTTNCCATCNGGGAANATCACTTCNTCNACCTGNGGNTTNACTTCTTCCCATTCGTATTTTTCCANGGCGGCNATCTGAATNTCTGAGTCAAAATGNCCAATNTTACAGACAATGGCCCGGTCTTTCATATCATGCATATGGTCAATGGTGATGATATCTTTATTACCGGTACAGGTCACAAAAATATCGCCCAGCTTCGCGGCTTCATCCATGGTGACAACTTCATAGCCTTCCATGGCTGCCTGAAGCGCACAGATCGGGTCAATCTCGGTAATCAGAACCCGTGCGCCTTGGTTGCGCAAGCTGGCTGCGGAGCCTTTGCCCACATCGCCGTAACCGCCAATAACCGCAACCTTACCCGCNATCATAACATCGGTCGCCCGNTTGATGCCGTCNACCAGACTTTCCCGACAACCATAAAGATTATCAAATTTGGATTTGGTCACACTGTCATTCACATTGATGGCCGGAACCGTGAGCTTACCTTCTTTTTCCATTTGATACAGACGCAGAACACCCGTGGTGGTTTCTTCGGAAATACCCCGGATATCTTTCAGCAATTCCGGGAAATCTTCATAAATCATCGCGGTCAAATCGCCGCCATCATCCAAAATCAAATTTGGACGCCAGCCATCAGGACCAACAATAGTTTCCCGGATNCACGAGAGGAATTCCTCCTCCGTCAAACCCTTCCAGGCATAGATTGAAATATTTGCTGCNGCCATTGCCGCCGCGGCCTGATCCTGTGTTGANAAGATATTACAGCTCGACCANCGNATTTCTGCNCCAAGCGCNATCAATGTTTCCATCAATACNGCCGTCTGAATTGTCATATGCAGACAACCGGCAATCCGCGCACCTTTTAAAGGCTGTTCCGCGCCAAATTCTTCGCGCAGCGCCATAAGGCCGGGCATTTCGGTTTCCGCAATATTAATTTCCTTACGGCCCCATTCGGCCAGAGAAATATCGGCAATTTTAAAATCAGTAAAGTCGCTCATGAGGTTCATTCTTCCTGTAAAATAAAAATATATGCCCCGCTTATAACAGCGGACCATCTCAGCTGCAAGCATAAAGAAATGTTTATATTGTTATGTTGTACAGGAAGATGTTTAAGAAAGTCCTAATCTTCGCCGAATTTATCGGCGATCAGTTTCTCCAGCGCGTCCAATGCGTCCCGGCCCTGATCTCCGNCGCCTTTCAATGTCACGGTATCCCCCTTGGCGGCGGCCAGCATCATCAACCCCATGATTGAGGTTCCAACCACTTCCGTTCCATCCTTGGACACCAGAATTTCCGTATCAAATTCCCCGGCGACACCGACAAATTTGGCCGAAGCTCTNGCATGAAGACCGCGTTTATTCTGAATAGNAACGACACGCGTGTCCAATAGATCACTAACTTCGCTCACCCATTGTCTCCCGACAGCACATGGGACGCAATATTGATATATTTCCGACCAGAATCCTGCGCGGCANTAATAGCTTCTTCCATGTCACAAACCTTACGGACACTGGCCAGCTTAATCAGCATGGGCAAGTTGATTCCGGCGATCACTTCCACATTGGCGTTTTCCATAATGGAAATGGCCAGATTGGACGGCGTGCCGCCAAACATATCGGTCAGCAGAATAACCCCGTCGCCCTGATCCACATCTTTGACCGCTTTAAGAATATCCTGCCGCCGTTGTTCCATATCATCATCCGGTCCAATGCATATGGCACGAACGGCCTTTTGCGGCCCAACCACATGTTCCATTGCCGAAACAAATTCTTCTGCCAAGCGACCATGCGTCACAACAACCATGCCTATCATTTTTTTTCCATCCTATATTCGTCCCGCTTCATCGTTCTACCAGCGACAATTCCCTGTGATAGAGATTCGCCTTAAAGCCTTTTTTATTGATCAAATCCGCTATTTTTTCCGCCATAAATACCGAACGATGCCGTCCGCCTGTACAGCCAACCGCAATCTTTAAATATGATTTGCCCTCTTTCTTATACTCAGGCAAGGCAAAAAAGATCAAATCCGTTATTTTCGTACAAAATTCGTCAAATCGGGGGTCCTTCTGCACATAATCCTGAATTTTCGGATCAAGNCCNGTCAGATGTTTCAGGCTCTCCACATAATGAGGATTACGCAGGAACCGCACATCAAAAACCAGATCCGCATCACGCGGCAGNCCNCGGGGATANGCGAAGGAGCTGATCATGATGCTCAAATCCCCGCCATGTTCCCGTTCAAACTGCTGGCTCAAGGTCTGGCGCAATTCCTGAATATCAACACCGGATGTATCAAAAATAAAATCGGCTTCGGCTCGGACGATGCTCATCATCCGACGTTCCCGGGCNATNCCGTCCATGACCTGTCGGTCCTGCGCCAGCGGATGTTTGCGGCGGGTCTCGGTAAAGCGTTTGGCCANNACTTCATTNCTGCTGTCAAAATACAGAATTTTCAGGATGATATCCTGTTGCGCCCGAAGAACATCCAGATTTTTCAGGATTTTATCTGGTTGAAAATGGCGGGTGCGGGCATCAATGCCGATGGCCAGTGCCGGGTGCCGATTGCCCTCTTGCCAGTCTTCTGTATCCGCAAGAACCATATCCACCACATTGGGCAAAAGAGAGACCGGAAGATTGTCAATCGCCTCATAATCCAAGTCTTCGAACACCTTCAGGGCCGAAGACTTTCCAGCCCCCGAAAGTCCGGTAATCAGATAGAGTTTCAAGGCCTTGCCCTGAGGGGTTTTAACGTGACTTTCATTCATATTATCACCCTGCGCCGGATCAGAACAGGAGTCAATTATTTCTGAAACAAAGTATTTATAGCCGCCCGAATCTTTTCCGGCGCAGACGATTCAAAAGCATAAAAATCCAAACAAGGAACCGTCACGCCATCAAGGGATATACGCTGAGGTTCCGGCAACCGCGCCAAACGTTCAATCCCCTCCACAGGCACCAGATTCAGCACCAAATCTATCTCTGCCTCGGCCCGGTGAGGAACGTTCAGAAGCCCCACATTACGCACTTCAATCTGGCCTGCGATATTTTTGGGCGCCACCATCATCACCCGGCCATTATCCCCGGCGGAAACCTCTAGATAATCATCTCCGACCAATTCCGCCCCAAGGGCCATCAGCCGCAGCGCAAGATCAGACTTTCCCGTCCCGGAAGCACCCTGTAACAC
>JAESPY010000089.1 GCA_016765435.1 Emcibacter sp. | reverse complement strand
GCCACGGCGGGGGTTGAAATATGCTCGGATGCCAGTTGGTCCAATAGCCCCTTGATGTCGCATTTGACATCAATCATCAATAAGTCGGCACCTTTTGAGCGGATCAGCGACAGGGCGGTTGCTTCATCGGGCGCATGGATGACTTTTGCGCCGTTGTTGAGCGCAATCTGTGACGCTGCGGAAAGCTGACCGCCAAGGGAGCCGACAATTATCAGTCGCATTGATTAAATCCTGTAAGCCTGATGCTAATTATATTAGTCATAATAACTGATCCGGTGGGTTTGGGGCAGCATGGCATTAAGCTGCATTTCCAGACGGCGGGGATTTTCTTCTCGCCCAATGGATAACAGTCCGGTCAGATAGAGTAAATTCAAGGTTGCTTCATTATGGGAATTTCTTTCCGCCTTGGTAGACAAAGGGATGAGAACCATATGAGCCAATATTGCGCCGTAGAAAGTGGTCAGCAGCGCCACAGCCATAGCCGGGCCAGTGGTGCTGGGGTCGCTGAGGTTGCCCAGCATTTGTACCAGTCCCACCAATGTACCGATCAATCCCATGGCCGGGGCGACTTCTGCGGAACGGCGCAACAGGTCGACGCTTTTTGATTGTATGGAGGAGGTGTAATAAATTTCTTGTTTCAGAATACTTTCAATTTCATCGACGTTGGCCCCGTCAGCGGTTAATTCCAGACCCTTTTTCAGAAAGGGTTCGTCTTCGAGAGATTTGCTGATTTTTTCCAGACTCATGACGCCACCCGTACGGGCTTTTTCCGCAATCTGAATCATGGTGACACCGATTTCCTGCGGGTTATGGGGGGTATAGATCATCATACGCCACAGTGCGCCGGGAATTTGGGACAGGTCTTTCAGGGAAAAACTGACAATGGTAATGGCCACTGTGCCGCCCAGAACGATCAGAACCGATTGCATGTTTACAAAATCCATCGGGGAACCGCCATAAAGCATGGCGGAAATGATCAGCCCAAATCCAGCTACTATTCCAAGAAGTGTAATCACGTGTTTATTCCTGTATTTATTTCTGTTCTCAACGTCTTGATACTATTCGTTGCCTTTAATGATTTCGGTCATTGTAATGCCCAGTTTTTCTTCCAGCAATACGACCTCGCCACGGGCAACGAGCCGGTTATTCACGTAAATATCGATGGCCTCGCCAACCTTGCGGTCCAATTCGATGACGGAACCCGATCCCAGTTTCAAAAGTTGGCTTACCGTAAGATTGGTAATGCCCAAAACAGCGGATACTTTTACCGGAACGTCAAAGACAGCTTCCAGATCACCGCCGCCTTCTTCGTCTGTTTCGTCCTCTTGCGCCGGATTGTTTGTGTCCGTCGTTGCATCTTCCGGATCCAATTCCTGCCAATCCATATTTTCTGTGTCAGACATTAGCTGCTAGCCCTTAATAATTTATTGTCATAAGCCATTATTAATGAATAAATTTTTCCAATGGTATATTCAGTATTAACCATACTTGAGGACAAATTCAAAACCCTAAACACGCGCCGGGGGGTTATTCTGTATTTGCCGTTTGATTTCAAGTCGTTATGCTTTCCGATATTGTACCTGCATCATGGTCAATTTGACTGGTTTCAGACGGGTTTATTTTTCCGGTGCGTCTATGAAAAGCTGAACTGTATTTTCAATGGTGGACAGCAGGCTGGTGAAATCACGTCCCACGCCGCCGTTGGCCCATTCAACCCGACAATCGCTGATATGTGCCATGGCCTCACTGATCAAAATAACTTGTCCCTGATAGCCACTGGCCGCTTGCATCTCTTCCAGCTTGGCTTGCAGAGTGGGCAGAATTGTATCATCCACTCGGATGACAAGTCGGGGCTCCAGAGGGCTATTTCTCAAGCATTGCTCAACCAATACTTCGATTTCCGTCAGGGGTGTTTTTTCCACCATGGCCGGGGCCAGTTTTTCAATGATCGCATAGGCGAGTTTCGCGGTTTCCTTATGCATCAGGGCCACCTGTTCATCCTGACGTGCGGTGAGAGTCTGTGCGGCAGTAAATATATTCTGCAAAAGATTTTCACAGTTCTGTTGCAGGCCGTCCAGAATTTCGGTCCGCCCGGCCTCTTGGCCTTCCGCAAAAATGGTTGCGCGCAGGTCTTCCATTTTTTTCTGACTTAAACTGCCCCCGCCACTATTGTCAAAGTCATCGTCAAAGGTAAATCTAACAGCCGTCATGGTTGATTAAATCCTATTCTTAATAAATTAGTTCATCATCGCTTTTGGTGTCATTGAGTACAATTTCACCGCTATCGGCCAGATCTTTGGCCACATTGACGATTTCCATCTGGGATTCATCCACATCTTTCAGACGAACTGGCCCCATGGCCTCCATATCTTCTCTCAGGATTTTAGCCGCCCGTTCGGACATGTTGCTGAAGAACATATCGCGGACTTTATCGGATGAGCCTTTCATGGCCAATCCAAGGCGGTCCTTATCAACGCCGCGTAACAGGGTCTGCACACCCGTGGCATCCAGATTTTGCAGGTCTTCGAAGGTGAACATCAAGGCCCGGACTTTTTCGGCACTTTCCCGATTTCGGTCTTCCAAAGATGTTAAAAAGCGGGTTTCTGTCGCCCGGTCGAGATAGTTGAAAATCTCGGCAATGGTTTCATGGCTGTCTTTGCGGCTGGTTTTCGCCAGATTGTTCATAAATTCAGTGCGCAGAGTTTGCTCAACCTTGTCCAGAATATCTTTTTGCACCGGTTCCATGCGCAACATTCGTTGAACCACTTCCATGGAAAATTCATCGGGAAGCGCGCTCAGGACAGCGGCGGCATGTTCGGGTTTTATCTTGGACAGAACCACAGACACCGTTTGAGGATATTCATTCTTCAGGTAAGTGGCGAGAACTACTTCGTTGACGTTGCCAAGCTTGTCCCACATGGTACGCCCCGCCGGACCGCGAATTTCTTCCATGATCTGATTGACCCGGTCGCCAGACAGCATTTTGCCCAGCAGCCGTTCTGTATTTTCGAAATTCCCGGTTAAGGAACCCACAGAGGATACACCATTGGCAAAATCAAGAAATAATTCTTCGATTACCTTGGATTCAACCGCACCCAAAGATGACATGGCCAAGGACAGTTCTTTGACCTCTTCATCATCCAGAATATTCCAGATGATAGAGCCATTTTCCTCGCCCAGAGCAAGCATTAGGGCCGCTGCTTTGTCCGGGCTTGTCAGCTCTGAAACCCGCGATATTTTTCCGTTACTCATGTCATATTATCCGTATAACCAACCTCTAACAACAGCGGCGGATTCTTCCGGATGCCGTTCAATGAGTTCCCCGACTTTCTTCAGGGCGGTGGCTTGTATTTTTCCTTCGACGGCGGCCACATCAATGGCAGAATCAATGTCGCCAGTTTGCTCGGCGACCTCACGGGAAGTCAGCAGCCTTCCCTGATCATCAACCAGAGCGATATTGGGATTATCCGTGGCGCCATCGGGGGCGGCGAGGGCTTGTTGTTCGCCCGGTGGCAATTGTGCCTGATTTCCGCCTTCAAGGGCTGCGGTATCCGGTACGTAAGTCGTTGGAGGTGAGGTGAGGAATTTGATCAAAGGCCGTAGAGCAAAGAAGATCACCAATATGCTGATCAGCATCAGACCACCGAGATCAATGAAACGCATGATGTCAGCTTTGCTAAAATCAAACAGGCTTTCTTCAGCAGCCTCTTCACCGTAGTCCACTTTTGCAAATTGCATGTTTATAATCTGTACGCTGTCGCCCCGCTCTTCATCATAGCCAATGGTGGATTTGACCAGTTCTGTCAATTTTACCAGATCTTCTTCAGCACGCGGCAGATAAACAGGGTCATTGCCATCGCCCGCATCCTGATAGGTGCCATCAACCAAAACGGCAACGGTAATTTTTTTAACGGTGCCGGCTTCATGGATTTGGGTGCGGATGGTTTTGGAGTTTAGGAAGTTGGTGGTTGATGATGTGGTGCTGTCATTGGATTGGGCTTTAACCGCAGGGCCTTCTTGGGTGTTTTGATCCTGATCGGGTAGATTATTGCTTATTGAAATACTTTCTTCGTTTGCATTTTCTCGGTTGCTGCTGATTTTTTCATTGCTTGATTCCGATAAAATCACCTGACCATCGGGGTCATAAATTTCTGAATTGCTGGTGATACGATTCAGGTCCAGCTCGGCGCTGACTTCCGCCCGAACTTTCCCCAACCCCACTGTTTTCTCCAGCAGTGTTTCAATCTGCCCGCGCAGACGGTTTTCCATGGAAATTTTCTTTTCTTCCAGCGATAGCGCCAACATGGAGGTCGCGTCTTCTGAAGAGCCCCGGGCCAGTAGGGAACCTTTTTGATCAACAATGGAAATCCGCTCAGGCTGAAGGTCTGGCACAGCAGCGGCGACCAGATTTTGGATGGCCATAATCTGATTGCGGGACAGGCGGCCTGAGGATGATTTGATAAAGATACTCGCGGTGGCTTGACGGTTTTCATTGCTGAACAAACGCCGTTGGGGTAGCACAAGATGAATGCGGGCGCTGGTCACTTTCTCAATGGATTGAATTGTCCGGGCCAGTTCGCCCTCCAGAGCGCGCAGATGATTAATATTCTGGACAAAGCTGGTTGCACCAAGGGAATCACTGCGGTCAAAAATTTCATAGCCTAAGGAGCCGCCGTTTGTCAGTCCCTGTGCGGCTACGGAAATACGGATTCGACTGACTTGATTATCTGGGACCAATATGGTGCTGCCACCGCCGACCAGTTTATAGGGAATGGCCTGTGCTTCCAGACTCTGAACGATCTTGGAAGAATCCGATAGATCAAGCCCACTGAATAATAAGGACATAGTTGGCGTGGACAGACGTATGGACAAAAATACAAAGAAGCCGATGGTAATTGCGGCAACGGTTGCTATTGC
>JAESPY010000088.1 GCA_016765435.1 Emcibacter sp. | reverse complement strand
GCTGGGCAAGCATTTTGCCGTTCTGGGCAGTACGGGCACGGGTAAGTCCTGTACGGTGCCTCTGTTGATTCACCGTATTGTGGAACGGATGCCCAAGGGCCATATTATTATTTTGGACCCTCATAATGAATATACGGCGGCTTTTTCTGATTGCGGGGTGCATTTTGACATTAGCAATCTTCGCCTGCCTTATTGGATGATGAATTTTGAAGAACATATCGAAATGTTCATCGGCAATAGACTTTCTGCGGATCAGGAGGTGGAAATTGATATTCTGCGGCGGTGTATTTATGCGGCACGGGTTGATGCCGCAACAAATCTTCAGGCAGATAAGATCACTGTAAACTCTCCGATTCCTTATAAGTTGTCGTTTCTTCGGGATTATCTGGATAACAGCATGGGCAAACTTAATAACCCAGATAAGCTGGCACCTTTCCTAAGGCTCAAGGCGAAAGTCGAAGAATTGAAACGAGATGTGCGTTTTTCCTTCATGTTCTCTGGTATGTTGGCCCATGATAATCTGAAAGATGTCATTAAAAACCTGCTGCGTTTTCCGGTGGATAATAAGCCCGTGACGACAATCGATCTGTCCGGGGTACCCTCAGAAATCGTTAATGTTGTGGTCTCCATGATCAGCCGTCTTGTTTTTGACTTTGCGGTATGGAGCAAAGGCGAAGATTCTCGGCCAATTCTTTTGGTTTGTGAAGAAGCCCATAGATATGTTCCCACGTCCGAGGATACTGTGTTCAGTTCCGCGAAGAAAGCCATTGAACGTATTGCTAAAGAGGGCCGTAAATACGGGGTGTCTTTAGGTCTTGTTTCGCAAAGACCTGCGGATATTTCTGAATCGGCGCTTTCCCAATGCGGAACCATTTTTGCGATGCGGATGAATAATGAACGCGATCAGCGTTTTGTGGCTGCGGTAATGCCGGAAGGCAGCAAGGGGGCTTTGGCGTCTTTGTCTTCTCTGCAAAATCGTGAAGCGCTTGTCGTTGGGGATGGGGTCAGAGCGCCGGTGCGGGTATTACTGGATAAGCTGGACGAAAATAAGCGTCCCTCTAGCGGAAATCCGTCCTATTCGGAAGATTGGCAAAAAGATGTGGAAGACGACAGTTTTATTCTGGATACGATTGAAAACTGGCGGAATCAAGGCCGATAAGACGTTATTTTTATATTATCCATGGGGCCTTTTATGGGGGTTTTCAACAATAAAATCCAAAATTCATCTTCTTAACCATATGTTTAATAATTAAAAATATACATATAGGTGTGTAAAAGTAAATTGAGAAATAAGTTATTCTAGTGGTGTGGTTTTTTTAAGGTAGGGTGAAAATATGAGTGCATTGGGTATGAGTGGTAAAGGAAAGATTCAGGGGCTGTTTACAATAAAAAATTCCTTGTTTGGTATCGTTTCTATATTAATCCTAATTGTTGTGTCCTTCCGAATTAGTGCGGCTATAGAGGCCTCTAATTATAAGGCCGAATTGGAAAAAGCCGTTGTCATTAATGAATTGTCTGATGACCTGATCGAAGCGGCCAATCATTTTTCTATCGAAAGAGGCGTGATGGTTATCGCCCTTGGCTCAGATAAGATGATTTCACCAGCCTTTAAAACAATGATTGATGAAAATCGCAGTAAGGGCGTTGTTGCTTATAAACATGCCATGAACGTTTTTGCGGCGTTGCATGATTTCCCTCGTAAGAATCAATTGGCCGAGGAAATAGCGGATACCTTTAAAGCCTATCAGAATGTGCAAACAGGGGCGGACAATGCAAGTCTGATCTCATATGCTCAGGAACAGGATTTGGATGCTAAAGATACTCTATCGCGTAGAAAAGGCAAAGCCAGTCGTAATTTTCGCCGGGGCATTGATGCCTTGAATGTGAATATTCAGACACTTCGTCTTGCGGTTGAATTTGAATCTCATATCTCTAATTCACAGATCATTCATTATCAACAGCTTAAGAATGCTTTGGCGGAGATGATGGAATATACGGACCGTGAATGGGCCGGTATTGGCGCGGCTATTCCGGCACGTCGTCCTATATCCGACAATATGATCGCCAACATGTCTTCATATGTGGGGCGGGTTAACTCTTCTTGGGATATGGTCAATTCTTTATTGGTCAGCAGCACGATCGATACGGAACTGAAAAAATATTCCCAAAATGTTGATGTGGTGTTTTTTGAAAACTTTCGGAATTTAAAAGATGAAGTTTATGATGCCTCATATGATGCGGCAGCTTCTCAGGATGACGGCGGAGATATTGTGGAAGCCGATTATCCAGTGAATGCCGTTGAATGGGTCAATCAGGCAACTGCAGCGACCAAAACCATTCAGGAATTGAGCAAAGCGGTGGGTGTTTCTGCCCAGCATGCGGCACAAACCAGTGCTGCCGATGCCAATGCCGAACTTGTTTCAGGGATTGTGGTGTTGATCATTGCTCTGGGTATTGGGGCTGGCGCATTTTGGCTGGTTGCCGTGCGGATCGTTCGTCCGTTGGTCCGTCTCGGTGATTCTATGTCTGAAATAGCTAATGGTGATTTGGACTCAGATATTGTGGGTACCGAACGTCAGGATGAAATTGGTCTAATGGCCCGCGCTCTACAGATGTTTAAAGATGCGGCCATTGAGAAGATTGGTTTGGAAGCAGAACAGAAGGAAGAAGCAGAGAAAAGGCGTCTTCAGAAAGAACGGGAAGTTGAATCCGCTCGCGAAGCAGAAGAAATGGAACGTATGCGCGAAGAAAAACGCTCTAAAGCCACCCGTGAAGAACGTCGGACCGAGATGCTGACACTGGCGGATAATTTCGAGGCTTCTATAATGGATATCGTCGCATCCGTGGCATCTGCATCTAGTGATATGGAAGTAAGAGCNCGTGATATGTCTANTGTNGCGGAAGAAACAACNCGACAGGCAACAACTGTATCTGTGGCTTCNGANCAAGCAACGGCTAATGTTCANACNGTGGCCAGTGCNGCAGAGGAACTGTCCCAGTCCGTNAAGGAAATTAGCGAGCAGGTGGCTCAATCCAGTCAGTTTTCAACNAATGCNGTTGGTGAAACAGAGAAAGCTATCGGGGAAATTCAGGGGCTTGTTGAAGCCGCCCGGAAAATTGGCGATGTGATCAGCTTGATCAATGATATTGCCAATCAGACCAATCTGTTGGCCCTAAACGCGACCATCGAAGCGGCGCGTGCAGGCGAAGCTGGTAAAGGGTTTGCTGTTGTCGCGTCCGAGGTTAAAAATCTGGCCAGTCAGACGGCAACGGCGACCGATGAAATCGCGTCACAAGTGGGTAGCATGCAGGCCGCAACGAAAAAGGCTGTGGAAGCGATCGATGGCATTCAGAGTGTGATTAAAAAGATTGATGACACATCCGTATCAATTTCTTCTGCGGTTGAGGAACAAGATGCTTCAACCCATGAAATTGCCCGTAATGTATCGGAAGTTTCTGTGGGAACACAGGAAGTCACCAGCAATATCCATGTGATGAGTGAAGGTGCGAAGTCAACGGGTGTCGCGGCTACTCAAGTCCTGGAATCTGCACAGAATATGTCTCGGCAGTCTGCGGAATTACGCAAACAGCTGGAACAGTTTTTGGAGCAAATCCGCGCGGCATAGCATTTGTTTTAATTAAAAACAGTGCCTTTAAGTTTCGGTTTACTTTTTCCCTGTAGAATTGATTTGTCAGGAAAGTAAACTGAATAAAATAGAGTTTTTTATTAATAGTAAAATTATCAGGAGACTAAGAATGAGTAAGTTGATGGGCAAATTATGTGTTTATGTCACCACCCTTGTGGCACTTTCTTTTGGAATGGTTGTTACTACGGCCAATGCAGAAAACAATGACATTCGAAAATGGCAGACTAAAATTGTTAAACTTGTTGCCAAGAAACAGGTATATCCTCGTTCTGCCATGCGTAAAGAACTTGAAGGCCGTGCCAAGGTACGGGTAAGCATCGACCGCACTGGTGCGATCATCGGACATGAAGTTCTTGAGCCTACTGGTCTTGCTGTTTTTGATAAAGAAATTCCAAAACTGATCAAGCGGATCAATCCTTTGCCAACCCCTCCGTCAAGCTTGGAAGATGGACAATTGTCCTTTGTTCTTCCGCTGTCTTGGGTTATTCGCTAGTTTATTAAGAACGAATCTACGCAATAGCATTAAAAAAAACGGCTCCCGGAATATGGCTTATTGCCTTTCCGGGAGCCGTTTGTATTTTTGGCAGGCTTAGTTTTCTTTTATCAGATGAACATCCTGTTGCGGATAAGGGAAACTAATGCCTTTTTCATCAAATTTATGTTTGATATTTTTGGTCAAGGCAGCCTTCAAAGGCCAGTAATTTCCGCTTTCTGCCCAGACACGAACTACAATATTGACAGAACTATCGGCCAGTTCACCAACGAACAGGGATGGTTCCGGTGATTTCATGGCGCGGTCATCTGCGGCAATGACATTACCGATTTCAGTGATGGCATCATCAATATTATCATTATAGCCAATACCAATGACCAAATCGACCCGGCGGGTGGAATGGGCAGAGAAATTTTGGATAGAAGATCCCCAGATCTG
>JAESPY010000087.1 GCA_016765435.1 Emcibacter sp. | reverse complement strand
ACTGCGGACCGCGCGGGCCTATTTATCCGGCTGGATCGGCGCAAAATATGAACATGATATGGGTTGTCAGGCCGTTGAAAAAATATTACGCGCCGATTTGCAAGAACTGGAAACCGTTTCGCCCGGCGTTCACCTAGACCGTTTGTCGTCTATTGATTCCATTCGAGACTTCTATGCCAGTCAGGCCGGCCTTGCGCTGGTCGACCTGCCATTCGTGTTCCTGTTTCTGGGATTATTAGGCTATATCGGAGGTACGTTGCTTATTGTTCCGGTCATTTTGCTGATGCTGCTGGGCTGTATTGCCTTCGTCCTTGGGGTCCGTCTGAAAGAAGCGCTTAAAAATGACACCCTGTGGGAAGACCGCAGATACAGTTTCATCATCGAAGTTCTTGGCGGCATACATTCCATTAAAGCCATGGCCATGGAAAATCTCATGGGCCGCCGTTATGAAAAACTGATGGAGAATTGCTCAAAATCTTCTTATGAGGTTATTTTTCTCAGTGGTCTGGCTCAAGGAATTGGCAGTATTTTTTCACAGATCACCATGGTCGCCGTTGTCTGTATCGGTAGTATTCTAGTCATTAACAACGAGATTACAATGGGGGCGCTCGCCGCCAGTACCCTGCTGGCCGGGCGTACTGTGCAACCCATGCTCAGAGCCCTTGGCATATGGACAAGGTTTCAGCATATTCAGATTGCCAATGAAAAATTACAGCATATTGACGAAATGCCGGAAGAACGCCCGGCAAAAACCACCGATGTTAAAACCGTCAAAACAATCGAGTTAAAAAATGTCAGTTTCCGCTATGAGGAAAAGGGCAAGGAAATCCTTAGTGACATCAGCCTTAAACTGAACCACGGCGATATTATCGGTATTCGCGGTGGCAATGGATCGGGAAAATCAACATTACTCTGGACATTAATGGGCGGGCTTGCCCCAACCTCTGGTGAAATCCTGATCAACGGGCAGAACCCAACCGCTTTCTCCACCGACAGTTTACGGACCCGGATCGCTTACCTGCCACAGAAACCCTGCATGTTTCGCGGCACAATTCTGGATAACCTGACCATGTTCCGCGGCGACGACCACATCGATGATGCTCTTGAAATTGCAGAAATGCTAGATCTTAACAAGATTCTGGCCCGTATGCCGGATGGTTATGAAACCATAATTGGCGATGGGGCGCAAAGCGAAATACCAACCGGCATTGCCCAGAGAATTACCATTGCCCGCGCCCTGGCCTGTAAACCCGATGTTATTTTATTTGATGAGGCCAATTCCGGGTTGGACACACAGTCCGACAATGATTTGCAGAAATTAATAGAAAAGCTTAAAGGCACCGCCACCATCATACTGGTCAGCTACCGTCCCTCTCTTTTGCGGTTGGCCGACAGACAATATGACTTGAAAGAAGGTCGGTTAATTCAACAGGATAGCCAAAAAACAACGCCCGCCATACCATCAGCAGCTAAAGGGCGGCAAACATGACCGATACAATGACAACAAAAAACAAAAATACCAAAGGTCCAGCACGGGAATTGATCGACAATCTTGAGAATCAGGTTCACGAGGGTGTTGTCCTGTCCGTATCCGATACGGCCCAGATGAATGAGGCCAAAAAGACCGGAAAAATTGGTTCCTTCAACGCAAAGTCTCCTTTTGCATCCTGCCTTATCCCCTTGTTGAACGCCTTAGGCTGGCGTGGAAATATAAGAGGATTATTTGAGGCTCTACCGCATTTTTCCGATAGCCTAGATCTGATAGAATTCAGGAACACTTTAGCACATCTACACTATAAAACAGTTCGAACATCCGCACGGGTTTCAGAAATTGATGAGCGACTGTTTCCCTGTATATTTACCGACCGGGAAGGTCGTCCAATCGTCATTCTGTCAAAAGAAAAAGACGGCATCCGAATTTTCGATAGTGCGGACCGGACAGAAAAATTTCTGGAAGATAGCAGCTTAACCGGAAGAGCCTATTTCATATCTTCCGAATATACCACGCAGACCAATAAGAAAAAACAGACCAAGCTTCAGGAGAACTGGGTTAAAGACCTGTTCCGGCGTTTTAAAAGCACGATAAAACAGCTTTTTGCCATGACACTGATCTTGAATATTTTCGCCCTTCTGGTGCCGCTCTTCATCATGTCGATATATGATCAGGTCATTCCTTCAAAGTCCACAGAAACACTGGCCTATCTGGCAGGCGGAATTATATTTGCCATTTTCTGCGAAATTCTGTTGCGTATTGTCCGGTCGAGTTTTGTGGCTTACCTCGGTGCCCGCGTGGAAAATATTATTACANCCGGCACCTTTCAAAAGCTGCTGTCNCTNCCGCCCTCCATGACAGAATCATCCCCCATCGGAGCACAGGTCTCACGGCTGAAAGAATTTGATACCATCAAAGGATTATTTTCCGGCACATTGGTCAATATTGTTCTGGAACTGCCTTTCGTGGTGATTTTCCTGGCAATTATCGCCATTCTTGGCGGAACGCTTGCTTTTGTTCCCCTTGCNATGATGGGTATTTTCGGGCTGGTTGCCTTTATCATGCTGCCGTCCATGAAACGAAATGTGGCCCAGTCAAGCCGCCATAAAGCGGAAAGGCACGGGTTTCTGGTCGAAAGCATGTCCAATCTGCGCACCATCAAGCAGACCGCCTCCGAACAATCATGGCTTGACCGATTCCGCAGTTTGTCAGCCGATGCGGCCTACTCCCATTTCCGAACGTCTCAGGTTTCTCTGCTGATGCAAAGTCTGGCACAGGCCATCATGATGGGGGCCGGTGTGGCCACTGTCGGATTCGGCGTTTTAAGAATTTTAAATGGCGATATGACCGTCGGGGCTTTGATTGCCTGCATGGCTTTGGTCTGGCGGGTATTGTCCCCCCTGCAAAGCCTGTTCCTGACCCTAACCCGGCTTGAACAGACAATCTCCAGCGTCAAACAGATTAACCTGCTGATGAAAATTGCATCGGAAGATGATCCAAGCCCGTCAAATTTATCCCACCGGGAATTTTCCGGCCATATTGTCATGGACCGGGTTAGCTTTCGCTATCGGCCCAATGCGGAACCAGCTTTGCTCGGGGTCACATTTGAGGTCAAGCCGGGGGAAATGGTCTCTATCATCGGTCCCAATGCTTCGGGCAAATCCACCGCCCTGAAACTTCTGCTGGCCATGAATCGGCCACAGGNGGGTCAGATTATACTGGACGGTCTGGACATTCGACAGATTAACCCGATTACCCTACGCCGGGCCATTGCTTATGTGCCACAGGAGTCGCACTTTTTTCACGGCACCATCGCCCAGAATTTAAGCCTTGCCCAACCCATGGCGAGCCGGGAAGAACTGATCGAGGCTTGTGACAAGGCAAATGTNCTGGNTGANATTGAGGCGCTTGCCTATGGTTTTGATACCCGCATCGGNGATCAATCCATNCANAGNCTGCCCTCCAGCTTTAANCANAGGCTGTCACTGGCNCGTGCTTATCTGAAAAAGGCCCCAATACTGGTACTGGATGAGCCAGCAAAAACATTGGACTATGAAGGTGATAAGGCCTTTATGAAGTCCCTTGAAGCCCAGAAAGGCACCACGACTATTCTGATGGTGTCACATCGTCCGAGCCATATAAAAATGGCTGATAAAGTATTGGTTCTGAAAGATGGCATGGTCCAGAATTTCGGAACGCCCGCAGAAATATTTCCAGAGCTTTAGAGANAANAAATGAACAAAGATTCAGAAAATAACACGCAAAATCAGCCCGATAACAACGCCAGAATTAATCTGGACAAGGCCCCTGACTTCGTCGCGGGCGGGGCTGGCAAACTTGAGCAGCTTATGGAAAANGCAACGGAACTAGCCCGTCAGAAAAAATCCCGTCCGGCTAGTTATTATACCCGTTTCCTGTCCCGCGCTGTTCTTCTCGAAGAATCCGGCCCGCCACGGGCAATTGTCTCCACAGTGGGCATTATTTCATTATTTCTTTTCGGCGTGATTACTTGGGCTGCGGTCACGACCCTCAATGAGACCAGCGTTGCCACGGGCCAAATCCGGCCTGCCTCCACTATACAGCCTGTACAGCATCTGGAAGGTGGCATTGTCGCAAAGGTATTGGTCAAAGAAGGCGATGAGGTTAAAAAAGGCCAGACGATCCTCACATTGGCCCCCACCGCCGCACTCGCCAACCTTGACAGGATCAACGTACGTCATACCGCGCTGAGCCTACAGATCATCCGTCTGAAGGCCTTTTCCGCCAATAAAACCGGGGATTTTTCCCGTTTTGAGAAAGATCATCCTCTGCTTGCACAGGACCAGAGAGACATCCTGCAACAACAGAATAAATCCCGCACGGCACAGCAACAGGTCATCCTGGCGCAATTAGATGCCAGACGAAATGAACTTCTGCTGTTAGATCGTCAAGAATTAACCGAAAAGAGAAACCTGGAAATCATCGCCGAAGAAATGAGTATGCGTCAGGAATTAACCGATAAGGGGCTGGGATCCAAAATCAGACTTCTGGAAGTACAACGGTCCCATAACAAGGCCGAAGGCGACCTAATACAGACCCAGTCCAGAAAAGCGGGTGTCCGGGCCATGATTGCTCAGGTAAAAGGCGACCTTGTGGCTCTCAACGAGCGATTCCGCAATGAATCCCTGATACAGGTCGATTCCCTGAGCAGCGAACGGGCAGAGATTTCTGCGGAACTCACCCAGCTCAATGATCGGGTAAAACGGCTTGCCATCCTCTCTCCCGCAGACGGAATTGTTAAAGGTCTTAAATACCAGACCACCGGCAGTGTTGTTCCCCCCGGCGATCTTGTCGCGGAAATTGTTCCCCTGTCGGATATTCTGGTGGCAGAGGTTCGAATCTCTCCGCGTGATATTGGTCATGTGAATGTTGGCACCGAAGTTCTGTTAAAGATTGATACCTATAACTATGCCCGTTACGGCAGTATTACCAGTAGCCTGAACCATGTATCGGCGTCCTCGTTCCTAGATGAAAGAGGCGATACATATTTTAAAGGGTTGATAGAGTTGCCCCATAATTATATTGGTACGGACCCAAAGTCCAACCGTATAACATCGGGTATGACCGTCGTTGCAGACATCCAGACGGGTAAAAAAACCCTGTTACAATATCTGGTCAAACCCATCAACAATGCCTTAGATACGTCGTTCCGGGAAAGATAAAAATAAGTCGTTGAAATCGTCCCTGTTACACAGTAGTTTGGCACTCTGATCGTCAAACATGGTTTATGCCCTGTTTGGAAATAAAAGTACAAGTAACGGTAAAGGTCGAATATTGAATATGTCTATGGAAGAGAACAGGAACACCCCCGAAAGTCTGGATAATCGGCTGAAACAACTGGCTTTACATTGTCAAAAGTTCAAAGGGGCCATTACCCGAAAAAGCCTTTTCCAACTTATTTCCACTCTATTGCTCTTTATTGCCAGCATCGGGGTCATGATCGCCGCCTATGAAAATCATTACTGGCTGTCTGCCCTGCTGATTATTCCCACGGGCGGTCTTGTGGTACGGTTATTTATTTTTCAGCATGATTGCGGCCATCAATCCTTTTTCAAAACCCGGAAATGGAATGACAGGGTTGGACGGTTTTTAAGCATCTTCACCTTTACGCCCTATGCTTATTGGCGGGAAGCTCATAATACCCATCATGCAAATTCCGGTAATTTATCCAAAAGAGGCATCGGTGATATTGATACCTTAGTTCAAATAGCAAAAGATGTCGGGCTTAATGCAACCGAAGCTGAAAATTCTTTACGAAGCGATGAAGGCCATGACAGTGTTCTACAGTCAGACCGTACTGCGCGTGAAC
>JAESPY010000086.1 GCA_016765435.1 Emcibacter sp. | reverse complement strand
TCGCAATGATTTTTTTTAATCTTGTTGTCATAAATATCCCCTTGATATTACGATAAAGTGCTGAAAAAGGCTTATTTTTTTAATTATGTCGATTCTTATAGCGTAAATTAACGACAGTTTAACCTCTTTTATGAAAAATAGGGCATCGAAATATATGTTTGGCGCTTCTTGCGGGTTTAATCCCGATAGATGGCCCGCAGATATATAATTATAATCTGTCTAAAATAAAGGCAATGGATGCAATGACTGATAATTTAACGAGCACAGACATACAAAAATTACTGAGCGACCCGACAGCGGAAAACCGTGCGGAGGCCGCGAAGAAGGTCAGCAGTAAATTCAATACAGGTGATCTGAGCGATAGTGAACGTAAAATTGCTGAGGATATTTTCAAGATTATGGTTCAGGATGCGGAAGAACGTGTTCGGGCCGCCTTGTCTGAGAGTCTGAAGGATAATCCCGACGTTCCCCATGATGTGGCGATCTCTTTGGCCAATGATGTGGTTGGTGTCGCGGGTCCCATGCTGGAGTTTTCAGAGGTTCTGACCGATGCAGACCTGAAGGAAATCATTAAAAGTCAGGGTGTGGAAGGCCAGATTGCCATCGCCAGCCGGGAACATTTGTCTGCGGATTTGACCGATGCGATTGTTGAAAATAGCGAGAATGAAGATGTGATTGCCACGTTGGTATCCAATGAAGGGGCCGATATTCAAGAAGACACCATGGGCAAGGTCATGGATAAATACGGCGAAGTGGAAGCCATTAGCGATTCCCTTGCCAATCGGGCGCAATTGCCGATCAGTGTTGCGGAACGTCTGGTTTCGCTTGTGTCTGAAAAAGTACGCGACCATCTGGTTACCCATCATGAGATGACACCGGATATGGTTATGGATCTGTTTTTGAGTGCGCGGGAGCGGGCCACGGTCAGTCTGTTGAGTGACGGGGCCGATGTGATGGATGTGAGAAAACTGGTGGAACAGTTGCATGAACATGGACGTCTGACGGAAACATTGATATTCCGGGCCATTTGTATGGGCGATGTGGTCTTCTTTGAAGCTGCTGTGGCGAAACTGTGTAATATTCCGGTCAGTAATGCCTATAAATTGATACATGACCGGGGCAGTATGGGGCTTGCGGCTATTTACCGGGAGTGTAACTTATCCCCGGAAATGCTGCCCATCGTAGAGGCCGCTCTGGGCGTGGCAAAAGATATGGAAACCAGTGCCAGCGAGGACCGGGAACGGTTCCAACAACGGATGNTGGAACGGATGTTGACCAACTGCGCGGATGACTTTGATCCGGAAAATCTGGATTATTTTATCACCAAGCTTGGTTCTTCATCTGCNAAAGAAACAACCGAAGCAGCNTAGGTTCTNGAGCCGCTTAGGTTCTGGACTCTATGTGTTAAATCTGTCCACGGCCTGTGCCAATGCCAGATAAACTTTNCCAGTTTCCGATGAGATCAAGGCGACGCTAAAAGTGCTGTAGTTATTTGAAAGCATAGACTGGGACATCAGGCTTTCGAATATCTGTATATATTCCAGCGCATATTTNCGAAATTCCGGGTCGGATTTATATTTTTCCCGGATGGCGTCGGTATGTTTCTTGTCGGTCATCTTTTTAAGTCGCCGCAAGAAGGCATTTTTATCGCCATCAACGTAAGTCTGCCAGACCTTGTCGGGAACGTCATCCTCNAAATAACGGTTGATATCAATAGACAGNGACTGGAGCTGTTCGATAATTTTTGACGCCAGATCAGAAAAATGACTGCCGCTTTTNTCCCGATTTTTCTGTTCAATGGCNTCGGCATCNATCAGAATACTTTTGTTGGAAAGCTGAAGNGCNTTGATAAGCTGTTGNAATTTTTCCGTATGCTGGTCAATAACCCGGTTGGTTTCATCGGCGGCTTCAATGGCACTGGCAGAGGCAAGGTAGATACTTTCCGACGCCAGNTGCATCTGATCNGATACTTTGGATATATTATNTTCNGTNATATCNGCNGCTTGAGCATTTTCTTTTTCAAGGTNCACCAGTTTGNCGGACAGTTCGTCCAGCCGGGCGAGCGTATCGACACATTGGTTTTCGACCAGAGAAGCCGTTTTCATCCAGTTTTCCGACAGGGCAGCAGCCTGAGTGTCGGTGGCGGTGAAATGGCTGCTGACGGTTTCGCCCATCTCCTGAATATTACGGATGGTATTNTCTGTCCGGTCACGAATATTATCAATATGNTCGGAAAGCTGTTCGGTNTGACCNACAATNTTGCTGATGACTTTTTGGGTATGTTCCCCCANNGANCCGGANTCATCCTTGAGNTTNNACAGGGCGCCNTCCAAATGGTTTGAGACATCGGTGAGACTTTTGACAAGCNCATCATGCTGGGTTTTNAGCTGAANTTCNGATTGGTTGANCTGGGANCGGAATTTTTCGGATAATTGCTCGAAAGTATCGCAATAGGCGGTCATTTTNCCCGTATTTTCATTNAGACTGTTCGCGGTCAGTTGGACGGCATCATCCACACGTTTTGCCTGAGCTTCAATGGCTAAAACGCTTTCCTCCATTTTCTCGGCGCTTTCCCCGGAAAACTGTTGAATCTGTTCGGTATGTTCCACCAGTTTTTCATGAAGCATTGTGGCCTGTTCTTCAAGGGCTTCTTTTATGCTGCTCGCCCGGACCGAAATGGTATGATCCAGCGTTTCGCTTTTGGCTTCAAGGTCATCTGTGGCGCGTCCCATATGGCTGATCAGGCCATCGGCCAGTGTTTGCGAGGAGAGAACAATGCCTTCGGCCTTGGCTGTGAAGAAGTCGCTGGCCTCGTCCATGAGGGTCTTGCTTTTGCTTGTGGCTTCATCAAGTTTTTGGCTCATGGCATCGGCTTGTGCCTGAAAACTCTCCCCGCTCTGACGGGTTTTATCAAGGGCGTCTTCGGCGACAATGGACAGGCTCTTACCCTGTTCCAGAAGAGTCGCGGTGATTTTTTCAGATTGCTCGGCGGTTTGCTGGCTCAAGTCCGTGATGGTTTGGGACTGTTGCACCATTTTCTCGCATATCTGCTCGGCATGATCGGAAATCCCGGTCAGGCTTTCGGCCATCGCCGCTTGTTTTTCCGACAGGGTCTGGCTGATGTTGCCCAGTTTTTTTTCGGAAATATCACAATTTTCGGATATGCCACGGGATATGCTGTCCAATTCGCCCGTGATGGCCGTCATCTGTTCGGCCACCTGCCGGGAGCGTTCCTCAAGGGCGTCATTCTGAAAGGAAATTTCGGCGCTGATATCTTCCGAATTCTTCCGGGTGCTGTTGGTGATGGTTTCACTGTCGAATTTTATCTGCTTGAACAGGCTTTCCAACTCGCTGATTTGCGCCGTAACGTCTGTGACCAATCCGGTGAAGGCATCTCTTTCAGAGGAGAGCTTCTCCTGTAGGTTGCTTGCTTTGGCCTCGGCATCGGTGGTGACTTCAAACAGATTGCTGATCTGTTCCTGAAAGCGGCGTTCCAGATTGTCAATGCGGGTGGTGGCCACGTCCCCGGCAACTTCCACATTCTTGATTTCCTTATGCAGGCCCGTGACGATAACATTAACGCGCTGTTGAATCATGTCCAGCGGCGCGACGAGGTCGTCCAAACCCCGGCTAAGGGCAGTACGTTGATCCCGCAATGGGTCCGTGCGCAAATAGACCAAGGCAATTAACCAGATCAGAACCAGGGGTAGGGATGCCCCGGCGACCAAGCCGCCGACCTCATAAACGGGCATTCGGGTGAGGGTTTTGTCGGAGACCGAAAACCACCAGATACAGACAGAAACCCAGATGATGCTCAAAACGCAGGAGAGCACAAGCGGCCAAAAGCAGGCCAACAGACCGGCCACCGTGG
>JAESPY010000085.1 GCA_016765435.1 Emcibacter sp. | reverse complement strand
TTCGGCGGTGATGTCATGCGCCAATACAGCCGCTCGGACGTATCGGTTGCGGTTGCCATCCCCGGCGGTCTGGTTACACCGGTAATACGCGGAGCCAAACAAAAAGGCCTGCGTCAGATATCTGAAGAAACCAAAATGCTGGCTAAAAAGGCCCGTGACGGCAAACTTATGCCGGAAGATTATATGGGCGGGACGTTTTCCATATCAAACCTTGGCATGATGGGCATCAAATCGTTTCAGGCCGTGATTAATCCGCCGCAAGCCGCCATTTTGGCCGTGGGCAGTGGGGAGCAACGGGTTGTTGTAACGGACGGTGAAATGAAGACAGCCACGGTCATGTCAGTTAATCTGGCCTGTGACCACCGTGCTATTGACGGGGCGGTTGGTGCCGAATTCCTTGGTGCAATTAAAACTTATTTGGAACATCCCTCAACCATGCTGCTGTAAGGATTAAAAGAAATGACTATACAGAAATTTGATATTGTTGTCCTTGGCGGCGGGCCGGGTGGTTATGTGGCCGCAATTCGGGCGGCGCAACTAGGCCTCAAAACCGCTGTGATTGAACGGGAAAATCTGGGCGGTATCTGTTTGAACTGGGGCTGTATTCCAACGAAAGCATTGTTGCGGTCTGCGGAAGTCTTTCACAATATGAAACATGCAGCAGATTATGGCCTAGTGGCAAAAGATATTGGCTTTGATCTGGACAAGGTGGTGAAACGCAGCCGGGGTATTGCCGCACAACTCAGCGGTGGCATCGCCCATCTGATGAAGAAAAATAAGATCACAGTTATTGAGGGTGAGGGCAAACTGGTGAAGCCCGGATTGATCAGCGTTACCAAAGACGGTAAAAAGATCGCCGATGTGACGGCGGATGATATTATCCTTGCCACGGGTGCTAGGGCACGGGAATTACCCCATTTGAAAGCGGACGGCGATAAAATATGGACTTACCGTCATGCTTTGGTGCCAAATGCCATGCCTAAAAAGCTTCTGGTCATTGGGTCCGGGGCCATTGGTATTGAATTCGCCAGTTTTTATAACGAACTTGGCGCCGATGTGACCGTTGTTGAGATGATGGACCGGGTTTTGCCCGTGGAAGACGAAGAAATTTCCGCCTTTGCCCTGAAATCATTCAAGGCACAGGGTTTGAATATCCTGACTTCTGCCTCTGTAACCAAACTGGACAAGAAAAAAGACACCGTCATTTGCACAGTTGAAGACAAAAAAGGCAAAAGCCAGTTGATTGAGGTCGACCGGGTGATCGTCGCCATTGGAATCACCGGAAATGTGGAAAATATTGGGTTGGAAGAAAATGGTATCAAGGTTGACCGGGGCCATATTGTTGCTGACGAATGGGGACATACAGGCGTCAAAGGCGTTCATGCTATCGGCGATTTGACGGGCCCACCATGGCTAGCTCATAAGGCCAGCCATGAAGGTGTGATCGTGATCGAAAAAATCGCCCGTGACAAAGGCAATAAAGAAATCAAGGACTTGCACCCTATTGATAAGGGAAATATTCCGGGCTGCACCTATTGCAGGCCACAAATAGCCAGTGTGGGCATGACCGAAAAAGCCGCCATAGAAAAAGGCCATAAAGTCAGGGTTGGCCGCTTTCCCTTTATGGGAAATGGCAAGGCAATTGCCCTTGGTGAAGCAGAAGGACTTGTAAAGACTGTATTTGATGCTAAAACCGGGGAGTTGCTGGGTGCCCATATGGTGGGGGCTGAAGTAACGGAAATGATACAGGGTTATACCATCGCCCGCACACTGGAAACCACAGAAGCGGAATTGATGCATACGGTATTCCCCCATCCAACGCTGTCAGAAATGATGCATGAGGCGGTTTTGGATGCATATGGCAAGGCAATACATTTTTAGATGACAACAGAGAATAGCGGCAAATACAAACGTAAACCTGACTGGATCAGGGTCAAGGCTCCGGTGTCCAAAGGTTATCAAGAAACCTTTAAAATGATGCGGGATTTGAACCTGAATACGGTATGTGAGGAAGCTGCCTGTCCGAATATTGGGGAATGCTGGACGAAAAAACACGCTACCGTGATGATCCTTGGGGATACTTGTACGCGGGCCTGTCGTTTCTGTAACATCAAAACCGGGAAAGGCAATCCGGTAGACCCGTTGGAGCCGCATAATGTGGCTATCGCTGCGGGTAAAATGGGATTGAAGCATATTGTGATCACATCCGTTGATCGGGATGATTTGGAAGACGGTGGTGCGGACCAGTTTGTTAAAGTGATCCAACAGTTGCGCGAACATGCTCCTGATACCACTATTGAAATCCTTACCCCCGATTTTCGTAACAAACCGGGCGCGCTGGAAAAAGTCGTAGCCGCACGGCCCGATGTGTTTAATCACAACCTGGAAACAGTGCCACGCCTGTATAATTATATTCGTCCGGGCGCGCGTTATTTTCAGTCTTTACGTCTTTTGGACCGGGTGAAAGAGATAGATCCGACCATTTTCACAAAATCCGGCATTATGGTTGGTCTTGGGGAANGTGTGGATGAGGTCATGCAGGTGATGAACGATATGCGTTCCGCCGATATTGATTTTATGACCATTGGCCAATATCTTCAGCCAACCCGGAAACATGTGGATGTGACAGAATTTATCACCCCGGAACAGTTTGACAAATATGCGGTAAAGGCAAAGTCAAAGGGCTTTTTACATGTGGCATCGTCACCCCTGACCCGGTCGTCCTTTCATGCAGGCGAAGATTTTGATCAGTTGAAAGTGGCCCGTGCGGAGAAATTGGCAAAACGTCAGGCAAAAATGGATGCGCCCATAGACATTGCAGAAATGGCTCGACTTAATCCTTTGAATGAAGATTAATGCCAAAGTTCACTGAAGTCAGAGATTTTCCCTATAGCAAAGACCAGATGTACCGAATGGTNGCGGATGTGGATAAATACGCGGATTTNNTGCCGTGGTGTCAGGGNGTCAGNGTNTANAAGCGCGAGNAAGACANTCTCTATGCNGACCTGATTATCGGTTTNAAAATGTTTCGGGAACGCTTNACNTCTCATGTNACTTTTACAGAGAACCGCATCGAAGTTGAATATATCAAGGGNCCGCTAAAATATCTCCATAATCANTGGCAGTTCACTGAAAAGGACGATGGCAGCTGTCATGTTGATTTTTTGGTGGATTTCGAATTCCGCAATCGGCTTTTCGAAAAAATGATTGGCGGCTTTTTCACCGAAGCCGTTAGCCATATGATCGGTGCTTTTGAGAAACGGGCGGATGAGCTGTATGGTTCTTCTTGAACTTCGGGACGCCATGCTTATGATGGCGGTCGATTAAGTAAAAAGACGGACACCCCATAATGTATATCAGCCTTACCCGGAATATTCTGTATCTGCCTCTGGCTGTTTTCTATACGATATTGTCGTTGCCTTTATTTGTCATAAATTTATGTATTCCCAAAAAGAAATATGTCGCCATGCAAATCCGTTCGGCGGAAAGCGAACGTGCTCGCCGTATTGATGATATTGGCAGTTTTATCGCTGAAGGGGACCATGTTCTGGATGTGGGCTGTGGCAATGGTAAATTTGGCGAGGAGATTGCCCGGAAGTATAAAGCCAATGTACGCGGTGTCGATGTGGTCAATTATGCCGATGCCAATATTGATATTGATTTTTACGATGGTCATCGCTTGCCTTTTGAGGATGACAGTTTTGATGTGATCGTCATGGCCTTTATGCTCCACCATGTGAAGCATCAGGATGAAATTTTAAACGAGGCCATTCGCTGTTCCCGCCGGGGTCTGATCATTTATGAAGATACTTATTTCACCCCTTGGCAAAGACTGTTCACGATCTGGAATGATTTTTATTCCAATATGGCCGTGGGGCTGGTTAAAATAGTCAAGGGCATGGAAGGCAAAGGTATTTTGGGCATGCCTCTGCCGTTTACTTTCCGCAGTGTTAAGGGATGGCATAAATTATTCATCGAAAAATCCCTGACTGAAAAAGCCACAATCCTCCGCCACAGCGACGTTAAACCCCATTCCAAAGTAACTTTCCTGTTAGAGAAACAGAAAAAATAAACTCATCTACGCACGGCGTTTAAAAAACACTATGCATGGTGTTTGGTTCAAATAAGAACAGAAAAATTCTAGTTGGCGAAGCGAAAATGGAGAACGTCGCCGTCGACGACGACATACTCTTTGCCTTCCAAACGCATTTTCCCCGCATCTTTTGAGCCATTTTCGCCGTTAAATTCGATATAATCATCATAAGCGATGGTCTCGGAACGGATGAAACCTTTTTCAAAATCCGTATGGATGACACCGGCGGCCTGTGGCGCTTTGGTATTGCGTTTTACGGTCCAGGCACGGGCTTCTTTGGGGCCAACGGTGAAATAGGTAATCAGACGCAAAAGGTCATAGCCCGCACGGATAACACGGCCAAGGCCGGTTTCGCCAAGACCAAGATCTTCCAGAAAGGCTTTTTGTTCTTCCGGATCGTCAAGTTGAGCGATTTCAGACTCCAGAGCCGCTGAGATAATGACTGATACGGCATTTTCTGCCGCGGCTTTTTCGGCAACGCGCTGGGTCAGGGCATTGCCCTCTGCGGCGTCATCTTCGCTGACATTACAAACATATAAGATGGGTTTTGAGGTCAGAAGTTGTAACTCATCGATCATCTTCTGTTCGTCGTCATCGTCGGCTTTCACGATACGGGCTGGTTCGCCCTGTTCCAGAACCTCCAACAGGCGATCCACAAGGGCCATGATTAGTTTGGCGTCCTTGTCCTGACCTCGAATACGTCTTTCCAGACCAGTTTTCCTCTTGGTCAGGCTGTCTATATCCGAGAGCATCAATTCGGTTTCTACCGTTTCTGCATCGGCGATGGGGTCTATGACGCCTTCTACATGGGTGATGTCGTCATCTTCGAAACAGCGTAATACATGGATGATGGCATCTACTTCTCGAATATTGGCCAGGAACTGATTGCCCAAACCTTCGCCCTGTGATGCGCCGCGTACAAGTCCGGCTATATCGACAAAGGACAGTTGGGTCGGCAGAATTTCTTTCGATCCCGCAATTTTGGCCAGAAGATTAAGCCGCGTGTCCGGCACCGGAACCTGTCCCACATTGGGTTCGATGGTACAAAAGGGGTAATTGGCCGCTGCCGCTGCTGCTGTATTGGTCAGTGCGTTAAAAAGTGTTGATTTTCCCACGTTGGGTAAACCGACAATACCACATTTAAAACCCATAATCTTTATCCATCATTTGGTGTTTGGTTTAAGCCGTAAACCGACTTTATTTAAAAATTTTGCGCCCGCCGTATCCCCAGACGGGTCGGTGAGGGCATCTGCTGCAAAAGCCAGTGCCTCAAGTAAGGGCGCGATCCAGTCTTGGTCCGCTTTTGCAAAATCGCCAAGCACATGACCATGTACCTGATCTTTATTGCCCGGATGACCGATGCCCATGCGAATCCGATGATAATCTTTGCCGATATGCTGGTCAATACTGCGCAGGCCATTATGTCCGGCATGGCCGCCGCCCGTTTTAAACTTGATTTTGGCCGCTGGAATATCCAGTTCATCATGGAAGACAAAAATATCTTCCGGGGATATTTTAAAAAAACGTGCCGCTTCACCGACAGCCTGTCCCGACAGGTTCATATAAGTCTGAGGTTTCAGAACCAGTATTTTTTCAGATCCGAGCCGCCCTTCAAAGGTTAAACTCTGAAAGCGGGTTTTTGGCCCGGAAAAATTATGGCGGCGAACAATTTCGTCCACCGCCATAAATCCGATATTATGCCGGTTGTTGTTGTATTTATTACCGGGATTACCCAGTCCGACCAATAACAACATGGCTGATCCTTAAAGGGAGGAAGATTACTCTTCTTTAGCTTCTTCGGTTGATTCTTCTGTAGCTTCACCTTCGGCTGCTTCGCCCTCGTCATCCGTATCAGAACTTTTCAGTCCGCTAGGTGCAGAGACCATTGCAATGGTGAAATCACGGTCATCAATAACCGGTGTCACACCCTTAGGCAGNNTTACGGTGCTGATNTGAACACTNTCATTCATCTCAAGCAGNGAAATATCAATTTCGATCGCTTCGGGGATNGCATTGGCCGGGCATGAGAATTCAACCTCATGACGNACAACGTTAAGAATACCACCGGCTTTNAGNCCNGGACATTCTTCTTCGCCAACAAAATGGATCGGGATCATGATATTCAGGCTGGAGCCTTTNGCAAGCCGCAGGAAGTCAACATGAAGAGGCCANTCAGTTACAGGATGGAATTGAACATCACGGGGCAATACCGTTTCCTTGTCCTTNCCAATCTGTAATTCGTAGGAAGTATTCATGAAACCGCCCTTGTTCAATTCTTTCATCAAATTGACACGGGTNATGGTTACCATGGTGGGTTCTTTTTTGTCGCCGTANATNACAGCGGGGANTTTGTCTTCTCTACGTAACGCACGAGAGGACCCCTTACCCGCTTTTTCGCGCAATTCAGCTTTTAAAACTGCATTTGCCATTTTAATTTCTCCTAATTATTATAAAAAACATTGGCCTCCAGGGGTGCCAATATTAAAGGCCTGTACANTGACTTTAAGAGTACAGACCTTATAGTTCGCAGCTTTTAACGTGAAANGCCTGAAAACTCAATGATTATTTACAGTTTTTAAGGCTTAATCAAACAGGACAGAAACAGATTCTGCGGTATTGATCCGTCGGATGGCTTCGGCAAAAAGAGGCGCGATGCTGATTTGACGAATTTTTGAACAGTTTGCAACGGCATCTGTCGCCTGAATACTATCCGTGGTGACAACGCATTCCAGTTGGGAATTGGCAATGCGCTCAACCGCCGGGCCGGATAAAACACCGTGGGCGACATAGGCGCTAACGCCCGTTGCCCCATTGGCCTTCAAGGCCGTGGCTGCATTACATATAGTTCCGGCAGAATCGACAATATCATCCACTAGAATACAGTGGTAACCTTCAACATCCCCAATAACATTCATAACTTCGGATATGCCGGCTTTTTCCCGGCGTTTGTCAATGATCCCTAAGGGGGCGTCCAGACGTTTTGCATGGGCGCGGGCGCGTACCACGCCGCCGACATCCGGGGAAACGACCATGACTTTTTCGCCATTTTTAAGAAGATTTTCTTCGATATCGCGAACCAGAACCGGAGAGGCAAACAGATTGTCGGTTGGAATATCGAAAAAGCCCTGAATTTGTCCGGCGTGAAGGTCCATGGTCAATACACGGTCTGCACCAGCTTTAGTAATCAGATTGGCCATAAGCTTTGCTGAAATCGGGGTTCGCGGGCCGGGTTTTCTGTCCTGACGGGCGTAGCCGAAATAGGGGATAACCGCAGTAATCCGCATGGCGGAGGCTCGGCGCAGGGCATCTATGCTGACCAGAAGTTCCATGATATTGTCATTTGCCGGATAAGAGGTTGGCTGAATGACAAAAACATCTTCACCGCGGACGTTTTCGTGAATTTCCACCCAAACTTCTTCATCTAAAAAACGTTTAACGTCTGCTTTGGTTAATTTCATTTCCAAGCAACTGGCGATTGCTTCTGCAAGGGGCCGATTACTATTGCCGGACAGAAGTTTCATGGGGCTATTTCCTCTTACTACTAAAACATCGAATCTTGAGTAGAATATATAGCGGGAAAAATTTTAAAAAGCGA
>JAESPY010000084.1 GCA_016765435.1 Emcibacter sp. | reverse complement strand
TTGGCCCGACCATGGAATGGGACACCGGCGCGGGCCATGCGGTGCTAAAAGCCGCAGGCGGCACCATGAGTAACCCGGATGGCACACCATTTCGCTATCAAAAGCCTGATTTCCGCAACGGTTTCTTCATCGCCAATGGCAAAGTGGATTATTAAAAAAGGTTCTTTCCCAAGGCCCAGACCCCACAAAGAGCCACAATCAAGGCCGATATACGGTTAATTTTAAGCAGATGGTCGTCGGACAAACGCCCCCGCATATACCCGGCCCCAAAGCTTAAAGTAAACCACCACAGGCTCGACCCCAGAAAGATACCCCCCGTAATTGCCGCTGCATTTAACGGGGTTTGCCCCATATCCTGCAACCCCAATGCCACAAACAACGCGATAAAGCCCACGATGGTCATGGGATTCATGATCGTCAGGATGAATGCCCCCACGGCCCCTTTCAACCGATCACGCACCGTATCTGCCGCATCGGCCAAATGAGGGTGTTTCGTCCAGAGATTAATACTGACAATGATCAGAATCACCCCCCCGACAATTTCAAACCAGCCATTCACCTGATCCACAAACCCCATAACAGAGGACAGACCGAAAGCCGCAACGCCACCGAAAACCGTATCGGCCACCGCCGCGCCCATCCCGACCGTAAAGCCGTTACGCTTGCTATAGGCCAGAGTCCGGCGAATACAGATCAAATTTACCGGCCCCAAAGGTGCCGCCATCACAATACCGAACAAAATGCCCCACAAAATATAGACCAAGGACACTATCCTCCCATAATTCATCAACTTTGACCTTAATATAGGTCCTAAGATCAAAATTTAAAGATTTTATCTGGCCCCCGTGACATATTCATGATAGATGCGCCCTATGACACAAGATACAGAACAACCAGAAAAAGAGGAAGACCCGATCATCCTCTATATCATGCGGGCCGTTGAACGCGGTTCTCCCGTTGCCCCACGCGACATCGCCATCGAAATTGCCGACGACCGCGCGCGCGAAAACAGCCCAAAGGACGCTTGGCGGAAATATCTTATGGCGGTTAAGCAACAGGCCAAGAATCTGGCCCGTGTTGGCCGGATCAGCATCCTGCGCCGGGGCAAAGAATCGACCCCAATAAGATGAAGGGACTGATCAAGCTGTCCCTGCCGGTTACCGATTCAGAAGAATAGCGGTTAACTGACCGGATTGCGGCGCTGTAGCAAAGGCCTTTATGTCCTGTGCGACTCCATCTGTGACCTGAACAATCACCCAGATCAGATCCTTGTCGTAATTTTGGGCCTGATCCCGCGCGGACGGCATCGCCTGTCCGTCCGGGTGACTATGGTAATGACCCACTATCCGTTCACAGCCCTCTCGGCCTGCTTTTTGATGCTGAATAATCAGAGCTGGATCAATGTCAAAATTTTTCGCTGGCTGATCTGACAGATTGGGGGACGGCACCATATGCGTAATATTGCCCCCCTGCCCCAAAAGAAGCCCGCAGGCCTCATGGGGATAACTGGCGACACAATGCGCGCGGATTCTCTCCTGTAGGTCAGTTGACAGGCATAGGGTCTTCATGGGTCCGCTTTATCTTTATCCGNCCAAGNGTCTTGCCCGCGAAGTCCTTATATATCAGCCGATCGGTTTTACCGTCCCGGCCAATCCTGAACAATATACCGCCTGTTGTGGCCGAGGTTTCGAGAATCACTTCGTCCGACTCCAAGGCCACCTCAAAGTCAAAACCCGCCACAAGCTGCTGTTTGGGCAGGAACGTCTGTTCTTTCTGAGCTGCCTCCATTTCCTCCCGTGCGGCCTTCTGTTTAGCCAAATCTATGACCTTCCAGACCACGACCACNAGGCCAANGACAATTAAAATTCCCATAAAAATCACAATAAACTTGAGAAAGGGGCTAGTTTTTGGCACTTCTTCTGTCATGACGTTACAAAATTCCAATATAGATGACATAAATATCGATTTAACGGTGGAAGAAGACTTGCAAGGCCTGCGCCTTGATAAATTTCTTGCCCAGTCCGTGACAGACCTTAGCCGATCNCGGCTAAAGCAATTGATCACCGACGGTGAGGTCAAAATCATCCGGGCCTCTTCCGCCCTTGAGACGGAGACCATAAACGACCCGTCATACCGGGTCAAATGCCAAGATCAGATATTTTTCACCCTNCCCGATATGACCGAACCCGAACCNGNNGGTCAGNATATCCCCCTTGATGTGGTTTATGAGGATGATCAGTTGATNGTCATCAATAAAGCCGCCGGAATGGTNGTCCATCCCGCCCCCGGCAACCCGGACGGCACCTTGGTCAATGCNCTGATCTATCANTGCGGCGACAGCCTGTCGGGCATCAACGGNGTCAANCGACCGGGCATTGTCCACCGCATTGACAANGAAACCAGCGGNTTGATGGTTGCCGCCAAAACCGACCGCGCCCACCAGAANCTGGCCAAGCAATTTGCCAAACATAGTCTGGAACGGGCTTATCTGGCCGTGGTCTGGGGCGTNCCCAACCCGGCCNCAGGNATCATTCATGAGAAAATCGGCNGGGATTCGCGCAACCGTCTNAAAATGGCCGTCGTACCGTGGGAAAGCAAGCGNGGNCGNGAANCCATCACCCATTATCAGGTGGTCCGGCGNNTGGANCCAAAACGCAAGACTTTTGACCGGGGCAGCGCGCTCAAACGGCTAGCCCCAAGCCTCAGCCTTGTGGAATGCCGCCTTGAAACGGGCCGCACCCATCAGGTCCGGGTGCATATGTCTTATATTCGGCATCCGCTGGTCGGCGATCCTTTTTATGGCAAAGGCGGGCCTATGCAGTCGAAAAATTTCTCTGAAGCCGCGCAGGAAGCGATCAATGACTTTAAACGTCAAGCTCTTCACGCTTATGTGATCGGATTCAAGCATCCTGTCACTGGCGAGGACTTGAAATTTGAAGCAGAACTCCCAAATGATATGAAACGCCTTATTTCAGCCTTGGAAAACGGATAGGGTAAGGATGATAAAACAATCAAACTATGCTATACTCATAAAGTAACGCATAGACAGCCGAAAGGTGGAGAGAGATTATGGCCAGACAAATAACCCCGGCAATTACGCCGGAAGGCAGCCTGACAAGATACCTTCAGGAAATTCGCAAGTTTCCCATGCTGAAACATGAGGAAGAATTTATGCTGGCCAAAGCCTGGACCGAACATGAAGACAGCAAGGCCGCCCATAAACTGGTCACGTCCCATCTACGTCTTGTGGCGAAAATTGCCATGGGCTACCGGGGATATGGTCTGCCCGTCGGGGAACTGATNTCCGAAGGCAATGTNGGNATGATGCAGGCGGTAAAACGCTTTGACCCGGACCGGGGNTTCCGCCTNGCCACCTATGCCATGTGGTGGATNAANGCCTCNATNCANGAATATATCCTGCGCTCNTGGTCGCTGGTTAAAATCGGCACCACTGCCGCNCAGAAAAAANTNTTCTTNAACCTGCGCCGCATTAAAGGNCAGATTCANGCCATTGACGAAGGNGANCTGCACCCGGATGANGTGACCGAAATNGCCACCCGTCTGAATGTGAGCGAGAATGACGTGGTACAGATGAACCGCCGCATGGCNGGCAGTGACCANTCCCTCAACGCNCCTATGCGGGCGGATTCCGAGGGNGAATGGATGGATTGGCTGGAAGACGANAATGCCATTGACCAAGAAACNGCCTATGCCAATGANGANGAACTGAACAACCGCCGNGNGCTAATGNCCGATGCCATGAAAGACCTGAANGANCGCGAGCAGCATATCCTGACGGAACGNCGCCTNAAAGACAGCCCGTCCACATTNGAAGACTTGAGCAAGGTTTACCACATCAGCCGTGAACGTGTGCGCCAGATCGAAGTCAGGGCCTTTGAAAAATTNCAAAAAGCCATGCAAACAGCCGCCATTGAAAANCNNCTTTAANCGGCNGACTTAAGCNAGAGGATNAAGCAGGAGCACGATCAATATTTTTCTCCTCGCTTTAATNTTCTGGNNTCTTCTATATCAGAAGNGANATCACCAGCATTACAGCCAATAAAAGTGACAGNGCTTGCCAAAATAACAACGGGTTTCTCTCCAAAAGCGGAGAGAAATTNTGTGGCCCCGTCACATTGGGCGGTACGGTAAAGTCCCGCTCAAATTGAGAAAGGCTCTGATATCTCTCTCGCGGGTCTTTCGCCACCGCCTTTTTCNAGACCGTATCAATCCAAGGCGGAATATNCNNATCCACACTTGTCGCCGGAATATAACTCAGTTGCCGNGCCAGACGAATGCTGGAGAATCCTTTACCGTAAGGCAANGCATGNGTCAGAATCTCATAAATNACCGCCCCCAGCGCATAAAGATCCGACAGATTATCACCATCGCCAAACAANAGATATTCCGGGGCCGTATAATCAACCGCCCCNGCGGGNATNTGCGNGNCACTCAACGCGTCCCCCTCNGCCATACTGGCGACCTTCACCGATCCNAAATCAATNATTTTCACTGTTCCCGCCGCATCAATCATAATATTCTCAGGCTTTAAATCCTGATNCACCATATCAAGACGGTGNAAGGAGCGCAGACCCTGAATNAGCTGGCGCAGAATATCCCGCACCTTGGCCATATCCGGNTCAGGATGATCGACCATCCATTCCCGTANCGTCTGNCCCTCAATATATTCCGTGACAAAATACAGGAATTTCCGNTCCCCGCGCGCCGGTATTATTTTCANNATATGNGGNGANTTAANNTGGGCNCCAATCCATTCTTCCCGGTGAAATAATTCAATATAACGCCCATCATCATNAAAATTTGCCGAAGGGGTTTTCAGGGCCACCAACGCCCCGCTGTCCCTATCTTTCGCCAAATAGACCTGACTACGGGCGTTGGCATGNAATTCCCGCATGACCTGATAGCCTTCAAGCAGCATCCCCGGATCAAGCGGCGGCGGAAAAGGCAACCGATTTCGGGCGGTAAAATGCCGGGTCTGCCGAAAATCGGATATATCATCCATCCTGATGATCTGACAAGTAAGATTATCGTCACTGCCCCCCGCCAAGGCCTTTTCACAAATAAGGCGGGCAGCGGTCTCAAGATCATCCCTGTTGTCGGAAATCAATGCTTTCATTCCGGTATTTGAGATAAACTCATGGACCCCGTCTGTGGTCAGGATAAAGACATCGTCTTCCTGCACATCGACGATACGATAATCTATTTCAAGGCTCGTGTCGGTCCCCATAGCCCGGGTCAGATAATTGCTCTTGCCGTATTTATGATCCACGGTCAATTGCTCTATAACATTATCCCGCAGAAGGCTGATACGACTATCACCAATATGGAAAATATACGCGGACCCCGCTTTCAGGATCATGGCACTGAGCGTACTGACCATGCCCAAATCGGAATCATAAACCGTTTGTCCCTGCCCAAACATCCAGCTGTTTGTCGCCAACAATATCTTGCTGGCGGATTTCTTGACACTCCAGCTATCCGCCGTAGCATAATAATCCAGAAGCAAGCATTTGACACAAGTCTCACTGGCGACCTTGGCCGCCTGACATCCGCTCATGCCATCGGCAATGGCAACGGCAATCCCCTTGGTTTGCACCTGATTTTTCTCAGGAAACATAACACCGTAGGAATCTTCATTCTCCGGCTTAACGCCCTTGTCTGAATAGGCACCAATGGTGATTGCCGACATAGATATATCCTAACTGANCTTNATCATCTCAATTGTGCCATCGGGCAAAANCTCTGCAATNTCCCCTTCTGGTTCATCCATGAANAAGGTCACGATGAAAAAGATGAAAACCGCGCTCGCCCCGATCACCATAAAAAATATTGTCGGTGAAACAAAGGAAAAAACCATCAGGAAGCAAACCCCGCCGATATTACCATACGCNCCGACCATACCCGCGATCTGTCCGGTCATNCGGCGTTTGATCAGCGGAACCGTGGCAAAAACCGCGCCTTCCCCGGCCTGCACAAAGAAAGAACAACACATACAGGCGATAACCGCCACNGGTAAATACCAGCCCGAGGTGATCTGTGACATGACCAAATAGCCCACCGCCAGACCAATCAGCAAAATCATCAAAGATTTCTTACGGCCAAATTTATCACTGAAATAACCGCCACTGGGCCGGGCCACCAAATTCATAAAGGCAAAGCTGGCCGCCACCATTCCGGCCTGCACCGCCGTCAAGCTGAAAACATCCATGAAGAACAACGGCAACATAGACACCACCGCCAATTCAGACCCGAATGTCACCAGATAGGCCAGATTAAGGATCGCCACCTGTTTAAATTTATAACGGTGCAATTCATCCACACCCTCTTTCAGGGCTTCTTCATTGACTTTGAAAATATGATGCACCTGATATAAGAAAACCACGAACAGAAAGCAGTATATGAACAGGGACGTTTCTGCCCCGAGAATATTCAGATTTTCCGGCCCGAGCTTCCATGTCAACAGGGCTAATGTTAGAAACAACGGCGCCTTCATAATGATATAAAGTACCAGATCCGCTTTGGTACTAATCTCCATAGCCCCAGCTTTTTTCGGCTTGAAATAAGTCGCGCCCTTAGGGGTATTCCTGATATTGATATAAAATATAAAGGAATAGACCAACGAAATCAGCCCTGTCGACGCANTGGCATAACGCCATCCGNCATCACCGCCAAACAACAAGGCCACCGTCGGCAGGGACAAAGCCGCCGCCGCCGAACCAAAATTGCCCCAACCGCCGTATATGCCTTCTGCAAGGCCCACGGTTTTCACCGGATACCATTCACTGATAAGACGAATACCAATAACAAATCCGGCCCCGACAAAGCCCATCAGAAACCGGGCCAGCGCCATGGTTTCAAAACTGTCTGCCAGCGCAAAAAAGAAACATAAAAAGGANGATATGAACAACAGGGCAGCATAAACCACCCGTGGCCCAAATTTATCGACAAACATGCCAATGATCACACGGGCCGGAATGGTAAGCGCCACATTCAATATCAGAATGGCTGTTACCTGTTGTTTATCCAGTCCAAGGTCTTCGCGGATCATGGCCATAAGCGGTGCATGATTGAACCAGACAACAAAACTGATAAAAAATGCCATCCAGGAAAGATGGAGCGTTTTGGTCTTTCCCTTAAAAGAGAACAGGTTCATTTCCTGTGTGGAGGGGGCGGACATTATGCATTCCTTTCATTCTTTTAAATACACCTCGGAATGATTCTGCAATCANCAGGTCATTCGAGCCTTACAGAACAACAGAGCAAATAGTGTGCCATTAATGTTGCGGTGCAATAAAAAAATTACTCAAGGCTTTTATCCTGCGGTTTTGAGAGGTATTTCCAATATATTTTCTCAAGACACGCCCTCTCTCTCGCAGGGATTATTTATATAAAACCGCCATTTATTTAAGCGCCTCCCGTTAAAAGCCTAAATATTAATCAATAATTATGACTGCCTATTTATTAATCTTTTTTGTTCGCAACTGCACAATATTTAACAAATAGCGACCTCCTAAAGTAAACGCAATACCCGTTCTTGTTGGAAACAAAGGGTTTGGCGATTCTGGCATAAAGCTTGCTAGTAAGACAGTATGGCCCGGCAAAATATCGTAAAGACAGCCGCTTTTATATCTTTGGCCGACCACAGTATGCCCAACCGTAAAAGGGACTANGTATGAAGAAAAAACTCGTCATTATAGGCAATGGTATGGCCGGGATGAGGGCTCTGGAAGAGCTTTTGAAGATTGCACCAAGAGAATATGACGTCACCGTTTTCGGTGCCGAACCCCATGTCAATTACAATAGGATAATGCTGTCCCCGGTTCTGGCCGGCGAACAGAAATTTGATGATATCATCATCAATGAACAAGCTTGGTATGACGACAATGACATCACCCTTTTTTCAGGGGAAAAGGTCATAGCCATCAATCGGTCCAACCAAACGATTGTCAGCGACAATGACCGCATCACACCCTANGACAGCCTGTGGATCGCCACAGGGTCCGATCCTTTCATCATTCCGGTACCGGGCAAAGACCTAGAGGGCGTTGTCACTTTCCGCGACATAAAAGATGTCGACGAGATGATCGATGCCTCAAAAAATTACAAAAACGCTGTCGTCATTGGCGGCGGACTTTTAGGGTTAGAGGCCGCTTACGGCTTAAAACGCAACGGTATGAATGTGACCGTCATCCATCTGGCCGATACTCTCATGGAACGTCAACTTGATGAAGCGGCGGGATATTTGCTGAAATCGGATTTGGAAAGCCGGGGTATCAATATCCTGACAGAGGCAAATACCAAAGAAATAATCGGTGAAGGCCGGGTTCAGGCTATCNGGCTGGCCGATGATACGGAAATTCCTGCCGATCTGGTGGTTATGGCCGTTGGTATCCGTCCGAGCATTGCGCTGGCCAGTGACGCCGACCTCGACTGCAACCGGGGCATTGTCGTNAATGANCACCTTCAGACATCGGACCCTAATATTTTTGCCGTTGGNGAATGTGCGGAACATCGGGAACAGGTCTATGGTCTGGTCGCGCCGCTTTATGAGATGGGCCGCGCGCTGGCCGGCTATATGGCGGGATACAACAGCCGCTATAAAGGATCCGTCACCAGCACAAAATTGAAAGTCACCGGGGTTGAGCTTTTCTCCGCCGGNGATTTCAGNGGCGGCGAAGGCANCGAAGANATTNTCCTCCGNGATGCCCGGCGNGGCGTTTATAAACGNNTGGTGATCAAGGANGACCGCATNNTCGGNACNGTGCTNTACGGCGACGTCAGCGATGGNCCGTGGTATTTCCAGCTCNTGAAAGACAAGGATAAAATAGACGACATCCGGGACCATCTGNTCTTTGGTCANTCCCTTGCCATGGGAGAAACCTCNGTGGACCCCTTGGCGGCCGTTACAGCATTNCCTCTTGAGGCAGAAATCTGCGGNTGTAACGGCATATCCAAAGGCGACATCATTACGGGCATCACCGANAATGGCCTAACCANCCTTNNCGAAGTGCGCGCCCATACCAAGGCNTCCGCCAGCTGTGGNTCCTGTACCCNTCTGGTGGAACAGGTCATGGNANTNACCCTCGGTGACNGTTATGAAACNCCCACGGCCACGCCCATGTGTGGCTGTACNGANCATACCCATGANGANGTNCGCCANCTGATCCTGCTNAACAAGCTTGAAAGAAATTCCGGCNATCATGCAGNNNTTGCAGTGGAAAACCCCNAANGGCTGTTCCAAATGCCGNCCGGCTCTGAATTATTACCTCATTGCCGCATGGCCCGGCGATTATAAGGATGATTACCAATCCCGTTATATCAACGAACGGGTTCATGCCAATATTCAGAAAGACGGAACCTATAGTGTGATACCGCGCATGTGGGGCGGCTTGACAAATCCCAAAGAATTGCGGGCTATTGCCGATGTGGTGGATAAATTTGACATTCCCACCGTCAAAGTCACCGGCGGTCAGCGCATCGACCTGCTTGGCATTAAAAAGGAAGACTTGCTAGGTGTTTGGGGCGACCTTAATGCTGCTGGCATGGTGTCCGGTCATGCCTACGGCAAATCCCTGCGCACGGTAAAAACCTGTGTCGGACAGGAATGGTGTCGTTTCGGCACCCAGATGTCTTTGGGCATGGGGGTTGATCTTGAGAAAATGACATGGGGCAGTTGGACACCTCATAAATTCAAAATGGCGGTCAGCGGTTGCCCCCGCAACTGTGCCGAGGCCACCATCAAGGATTTCGGCGTCATTGCCGTGGACAGCGGGTGGGAACTTCATATAGGCGGCAATGGCGGCATGCATGTACGGGCCTGTGATCTACTCTGCAAAGTCGAAACCGATCAAGAGGTCAAAGATTATGCCGCCGCCTTCATGCAGCTCTACCGAGAGGAAGGCCATTATCTGGAACGGACCGCCCCATGGGTGGAACGTGTCGGGCTGGACAGCATCAAAAAACGTATCGTTGAAGATGCGGATAACCGTGAAAAACTGACAGCCCGCTTCCATATTTCTCAGGAAGGCTGTCAGGATGACCCTTGGGCGGAACGGGTGGTTGATAACGTCCATGCCCATGAATTTAAACCTCTCGCAGTCGTAGGATAAGATGATGACACAAAACTGGATTGAAGTCGGCCTGTTGGAAGACATCCCTTACCTTGGCTCCCGCGTGGTGAAAACCAGCGGCACAGATATTGCCATATTCAAAACCGGCACCGGGGCGATATTTGCCCTTGAGGACAAATGCCCCCACAAAGGCGGCCCCTTGTCCCAAGGCATCGTTCATGGCAAAAGCGTTTCCTGCCCGTTGCATAACTGGAATATTTCTCTGGAAAGTGGCGAAGCTCTCGGTGCGGACAGCGGCTGTAGCCATATCATTGCCACCCAGATTAAAGGCGACAAAATCTTTCTGGAAATCCCTGATCTCGCAAAAACTACCGATAAAGCTACGGGTACCGATGGCTGAAGAAATCAAGACCACCTGTCCCTATTGCGGGGTTGGCTGTGGCGTGATTGCCC
>JAESPY010000083.1 GCA_016765435.1 Emcibacter sp. | reverse complement strand
AGATGGTAATTGCTCGGGGCTTTGGGTAGGGCTGCGAGAAAGGCAATTTCTTCAAGTTCAAGTTGATCAATCGCTTTGTTGAAATAGCTCAGCGCCGCCGCCGCAATACCATAAGAACCATAGCCCAGATAATTCTCATTCAGATAGAGTTCCAGAATCTGATTTTTACTAAAGGCCTTTTCAATACGGTAAGCAAGAATGGCTTCTTTAATTTTGCGCTCATAAGTTTGAATACCACTGAGCAGAAAGTTCTTGGCCACCTGTTGGGTAATGGTGGACGCCCCTACTTTTCCGCCACCGGTAAAGACGTTTTTGGCATTGGTGATGACGGCCCGCATCAAACCAAGGTAATCCAGACCACCATGACTGTAGAAATTTTTATCCTCCGCAGAAAGATACGCCTGTATCAGGCGCGGCGGCACGGCAGATATGGGGATATATAAACGTTTCTGTTTGGCAAATTCCGAAAGCATACTGCCATCATTTGCATAAATACGGCTTACAATTGGCGGTTCATATTGGGCAAGCTGGGAATAATCCGGCAGATCCTTCCCATAATGATTAAGGATATAGATAACCCCCACCACAGCCACAACGGCACCAATCAGCAACGTAACAATGACGCCGCCAAATATATTTATCAGTAATTTACGCCGTTTCTGAACCATAATATATAGATTTTTATCCTGAGATTATTGCCAATCGTAGCGTTTAAATATGTCAGCACGGTGACCTGATCAAGTGCTTAATTAGCCACATAGGTTTTATTAAAGAAATTATCCGCCGCACGTACGATTGATTTGCCGATCTTTTGCTGGGTTTCTTTCTGCATCAAAAGTTTGGCATCCTTACTGTTGGTCAGATAACCAAGTTCAACCAAAACGGACGGCACATCCAATCCTTTCAGAACAATTAGTCCCGCTGTTCTGTGAGGTCTGGTTCTTAAGAGAACTGCTTTTCCTAACTGGGGGATAAGTTCATTGGCGAAACTGCTGGATAAATTCATGGTTTCCCGCTTCACAAGCGTAATCAATATGAGCTGAACAATATCAATTTCTTCTTCCAGGTCCATCCCGGCAATGATGTCTGATTTATTTTCCCGTGCCGCCATTGCCGCTGCTTCCCTATCCGATGCTTTTTCGGAAAGTGTATAGACCGTTGCTCCCCGGACTTTCGGGTTTTTAATACTGTCGGCATGAATGGAAATAAACAGGTCCGCCTGCATGTTATGCGCGATACGGCTCCTATTACGCAGTTTGAGGAAAACATCCCGGCTTCGGGTCATAATAACTTTATAGCGACCTGTTTTCTCCAACTCCTTTTTGATGGTCAGAGCAGCACTTAAAACGACGGTTTTTTCCGGAAAACCCCGATAGCCTTTACCCCCAAGGTTGCCCGGATCGTGGCCCCCATGACCGGGGTCCAAAACGATCAGCTTCTTTTTGCGCAGACTTCTCAAATCCTGTTGCGGTTTGACCGCTACTTTTCTTTTGGCCGAGCGCGGAACTGGTTTTTTAACTCTGTTGGCAAAGACCTTTTTGCTGACTTTTTTCAAATCAATCACAAAACGATAAGGTTTGTTGCGCTTGGGTTTTATAACAAAGGCCTTATGAACCACCACCGGATTTTTAACGTCCAGAACAATGCGAGATGTGCCGGGTTTAAATAATCCATAGCGATAACGGTCAATATATCCCTTACCCTTCGCCCCGCCGAAATTTCTTTTCCATTCGACTTCTGAAATATCAATAACAATGCGATTGGGGTTGGCCAACGTGAAAATATTAAATTTAATATTCTGGTCAATATCCAGCACGAACCGTGTCTTACTGTTACTATGACCAATGCGTATGGCAGAAACTTCAGGGGTTTTGGCAAATGCATATGATGGGGATATATGTAGGGAGAGTCCTCCAATAATAACCACCAGACAGCATTTAATTATTTCCCGTATTATTTGTTTCATGTTTATACGTTTACCACTCGACTATGATTCCACGATAGAAATATATGTAATAATATAGCTTAAAAATAAATAACTCTCATTAATTATTTATAAAAATAAATACTTTAGCTATTGTAGAGTGCCAATTGTATGGTTATGTTATATCTGCTGTCAGATGTTCGGACATGATTAACTATATATTTTGTCTTATGAATAAATGACTAGCATAATAACGGCGACAGGATATGATAACCCTGAACAGTCATTGTTAATATGCCAATAAATCTTAATGATTTTAGTATAGAGAATGATTGCGCCAAAAAAGATATCGGCCAAAGAAGATAATGGTCGGAAAAATAAATAAGAAATAAAGACGTAAAATAATGAATTCCAGCATTCACAGCGCCAAGACAATTGGTCAGTTAGCACAAACGGACCTTATCCGTTTGTTAGCCCTGATACTCGTCTTCTGCAAATCTGTGGCTGCCACCTTTTTAAACCCTAATACATATAACAACCAGAAACCAGCACGCCTGTTTAATGCAGTTCGCATAAAAGGCTCGAGCGGATATGGTTGTGGAGAAAACTTAAATGACAACAAGAATGTTAATCGACGCATCACACGAAGAAGAAACACGTGTTGCGATCGTTCATGGAACCCGAGTTGAAGAATTTGATTACGAGTCTTCCACAAAAAAACAAATCAAAGGCAATATTTATTTAGCAAAAATCACCCGTGTAGAGCCTTCTCTACAGGCGGCGTTTGTTGAATATGGCGGTAATCGTCACGGTTTTCTTGCCTTTAGCGAAATACACCCGGACTATTATCAAATTCCGATTGCTGACCGTGAAGAATTGATCGCGGAAGAAGCCGCGGCTTATGCCAAACTTCTCAAAGAGGAAGAAGAAGAAGAAATTCCTGAGAAGAAACCTAAGAGAAAACCCCGGAAAAGAACATCATCCCGTAAAGACAATAAAAAAACGGAAGATAACAAAGAATCCGGTTCCTCAACCGAAGCCGAAAATACGTCTGGAGATGCTTCAGAAACTGTGTCGGATAAAACAACCGATACAGAAGAAAAAGCGGATACAANATCAGAAGCAACCGACGTGCCTAATGATGCGCCAGCCACAGCAGAACAATCTGAAGATGTTACGGTGACCAAAGATGTTGCTGAGGTTGACAAAACAACAGATCCCGCAACAGAAGTCAGTGAAAAATCAATTCCTGAGTCCGAACAAACGACTGAGGCTGTGTCAGAAGAAAGTTCTGACAAACCTTCCATCACGAAAGCGGAAGTTGTATTCGGACCGGAAACCATCACAGAAGAAGTCACATCTGACGATACTGCAGAAGATGATGTTTCNGAAGATGATGAATCCGAAGAATCTAATGAAGCTGAGAATGACACAGAATCTGCAGGCTCAGATGTTTTTGATGATGAAGAAGCAGAAGAAAGACTACGGATAAAAATCGCCAAAGGCTTGCGCCGCAGATATAAAATCCAAGAAGTCATCAAGAAGAATCAAGTGGTCCTGATACAGGTCGTAAAAGAAGAACGCGGCAACAAAGGCGCAGCGCTTACTACTTATCTGTCCCTGCCTGGCCGTTATTGTGTGCTGATGCCTAATACGCTGCATAGCGGTGGTGTCAGTCGGAAAATTGCCAATGTCAGTGAACGTAAATCCCTGAAAAAAATCCTGTCTGACCTGGAAATGCCAAGTGGCATTGCCTGCATTATCCGCACAGCGGGACAAAGCCGGACCAAAACCGAAATTAAGCGGGACTTTGATTATCTGATCCGCACATGGGAAGGCATTCGTGAGCGTACCTTGAAATCTGTCGCCCCTGTTATGATTAATGAAGAAGGCGATTTGATCAAACGCAGCATTCGAGATCTTTATACCCGGGAAATTGATGAAATCCTCGTAGAAGGGGAAGAAGGCTATAAAATAGCCCGTAATTTCATGCGGCTGCTGATGCCTAGTCATGCCAAAAAAATCCATCATTATACAGAGCCGACACCCCTACTCCACAAGTTTCAGGTGGAAAGCCAACTGGACTCTATGTTTTCACCGACCGTACANTTAAGGTCNGGNGGATATATAGTTATTAATCCGACCGAAGCTCTGGTCTCCATTGATGTGAACTCCGGCAAAGCCACCAAAGGCCACAACATTGAAGAAACTGCCCGGAAAACCAATCTGGAAGCCGCAGAAGAAGTGGCNAGACAGCTTCGTCTNAGGGATATGGCCGGACTGATTGTTATCGATTTTATCGATATGGAAGTGCGGGGCAACAATCGTGCCGTTGAACAGAAATTAAAGGAATGCCTCAAATCTGACCGCGCTCGCATTCAAGTGGGTAAAATCAGCTCATTCGGGCTGATGGAAATGTCGCGTCAACGCCTGAGAGCCGGCGTATTGGAATCCAGCACCAGAAGCTGCCCGCATTGTGAAGGCTCCGGCCTTATCCGTTCAGTGGAAACACAGGTACTGCATATCCTCCGTGCTTTGGAAGAAGAAGGTATCAGAGGCCGCAACGATAAGGTCACGTTATATCTTCCTGAACAGACAGCCATTTATATGCTCAATAACAAACGGGCAAAACTTGTCAGTCTGGAAGAACAATATAAAATGGTCATTGAAGTGGCTATTGATACAAGCCTTACCGAGTCCTCATACAGGCTGGAAATGCTGAATTCTGATAACAAAAATTCTGAGAAATCAGGCCCGGCAAAACACAATAACACACGGGGACAGAATAAGCCGGACAGAGANCGGACAACAAACTCACGGCGCAATCGGCAACGCAATCAATCCCGGAAAAACAGNGATCAGNATCAAAATGATCCNCAAAAAAATGAAGATATTCAGCAAGNTGATANCCCGGATAATCAANGCACGCCGACATCTGATAACCAGGATANCAANCCCCGTCGCCGTCGTCGTCGNCCCCGGCGNAACAATAGAAATCAAGNNGATGTGAATACATCAGAAAACTCATCTGAGAATTCATCTGAAAATACAGAGCAAACAGCCCCTTCTGCTGGTGACGTAGAGATACCTAAAACGGCTTCAACAGCACCTGAGACCACAGAACAGGTTACCGCCCCCTCTCAAAACGAGAGTGATGAGAAAGCAAAGCCGCGCAGACGTTCTCGCAGCCGTAGAAAACCTTCGGATGACAGTTCCAAACAGGCGACTTCTGATAATAAGGTCGATACAAACGGTGAGGCTCCTGAAACAAAATCTGATCAAAAGCCCCAAAGACGGCCTTATCCACCGCAAGCCAGAAGCAGAAGAAAGCCATCTGAAAGCAAAAAACAGGATAGTGAAAAGCCGGAAAATAAAAAAATGGCTACTCCTAAAACAGAAGATAAAGCAACGCCAAAGCCCGCTGCAGAAGCAGAAAAAACCGGCCCTAAGAAAACCGGCTGGTGGCAACGTACTTTTGGTTAAGACATAGCCTTAGCTAAGTAATATAAAAGATATAGTGTGATTTAAGGCCTAGCATTTGCTGGGCCTTATTTTTACCAAAATGGTTTTCTAAGATTATCAAATATTTCTGTTCATCCTGTGTTTATATGGATGCATTATGATCACCTGATTGTTACAATAAAATCGGCTATTCCATTTGACGAATGAGAATTCAATAATTAACGTGGTGTTATGATTATTAAATCCAAACAATATCTTCAGGCAACTACCATTCCCCATGTGCTTTATCGGATGTTTTGCCAGATATTATGCATTGCTGTTATATTTACTCTTGGCGTTCCCCAATCTGTTTATGCCAAAAAAGGCGGCGGCCTTTCTATCCTAAGGGATGCGGAAATTGAACGTACAATCCGGCGCATGGCCGAACCAATTTTCGAAGTTGCCGATCTAGATAAAAATTCAGTTAAAACCTATTTGATTAATGATGACAGCCTGAATGCTTTCGTTGCCGGTGGACAAAATATCTTCCTTCATTCTGGCCTGCTCATTCAAGCAAAAAATGCCAATCAGGTCATTGGCGTTATTGCTCATGAAACGGGCCATATCACGGGCGGTCATCTATCCCGTTTTTCCGATGGCATTCGTAGTGCCACGGTGATGACCTTACTTGGGGCCATTCTGGGTGCGGCGGCTATTGCCGCCGGTTCCGGGGATGCAGGTATGGCATTAATCCTTGGTGGGCAACATATTGGCACAAGAACTTTTCTAAAATACAGCCGCACACAGGAATCCGCGGCTGATCAGGCAGGCCTGACCTTTCTGGAACGCTCCGGCCAATCCGGCGTTGGACTGATTGATTTTCTGGACTACCTCGGTGATCAAGAACTTATGACCGCAAGATACCG
>JAESPY010000082.1 GCA_016765435.1 Emcibacter sp. | reverse complement strand
AAAAGACCAAAAAGGTCGATGGCCAAGGCAAAGGTAAAGTCAGAAGCGAAAACCCGGAACTAACGTCTTTACGTAAAAAGGCAGAGAAACTGGAAAAGAAAATCAAACGCCTGACCACGGATATTGCAAAATATGACCGGGCGTTAAAGAATCCGAAGCTCTATGTCCATGGCGACGTCAGAGCCGCCGCCGCCCTGAAGAAATTCACCGCCGAAAAGCTGGATATGACGCTGGACTTGGAAGAATTTGAGATTGAATGGTTGGGTATGCAGGAAGAAATTGAGGCGTTGGAGGGGTAAAACCTTAGCTTTCAAAAAAATGCCCCTTTCTAGTCAACTAATTCAACTATTTCAACAGCTGGATTATCCTCAAACTTTGGAGCAGGCGCTACCCAAGGAGATAAATTCTCGCCAACACTCTGATAATATTCAGCTACTGTTTTTTCTAAGTCTTCAATAAATGTACGTTGACCTGAAAACTTGCCCGCCAAGTCTAAAACAGTTTGAACAANAAAGCGATGAGGAACCAATTTTACATTCTCTGCTTGGATGAGATTTGGATCATCTCTTAATTCTATCAATGTAGACCATGTGACCTGTGCGCCTCCNGGCCATTTTGCACCAACNCTAATCCCATCTGCTTCAATTTTAGTAAATTGACGAACCAGCCAATTCACTCTTGCTTTAGTGCTNTTCTTATCACCAGGAGCAAGAATTTCCATAGAGCATGTAATGGTACGATTAGCCAGATTCGCTTCAATTAATAATATACTAGCGGCACGGGGAATATCAAATTGACAGGTAAGAGATTCCTTCTCACACAGAAAACTGGAATCATCTTTAATGCGTTTTTCCGNGTCAGTTTTATGAATATTCTTAAGTTTAATCGTTACTGGAACACCNANTTTACTCGTTAACATCAATGCAATNTCACGCTGTTTCTGATGCCATGCACTAACTGTATTNTGAACTTCATCAGAGGACTTTANNAAACGTTCCTGATTTTTAACTTTCAAACAAACACTGCGCCACTCCTTGTTCATTCTATCAAATGTTTGAACGCCAGAGCTTTTGTGATCGAAATAACGGATCATTTCTTCCAANATATATTTTTGTTCAGTATCAATNCCCTCTTCTACTCTCAATTGATAATCAGCTTGAGTACGAAGAAATGTCCACGACCAATGANATAAATCTACTGTACGGGTNAATTTCTTTGAAATTTTTATAGGGTGATGAGTTGGNAGGACTGAAAANTGATTTGATATTGTAATAACAGCATCAATTTTATGCGTTTTTGCAAGTTCCAAATAACGTAAAATTTGCTTTTCGTTCAATTCCNNTTTACNAACCTTTGCCTCAACAAGNGCNGTCCAAACGATATTATTTCCAGTTCGNAGAATAATCAANCCATCAGGTCGGTCACNCCCTTCATCTCGTGAAAAGATGACCTCAGTATGGCANTCTATTTTAGTTCTTACGCCTGTTTTTTTGCCGATTGAATATAAAACNCCAGANGCATATTCTTTAACAACAGAAAGTGTGGCCATAAAAATTGAAGTNATGCCTCTTTCATTATTGGCATCTTTGCCAACAGGAAAAAGACGCGCTAATGTCTCCGTTGATAATGAATTTAATAATTCTTCAGTTACCATTTTACGACACTCCCCTTTAATGAGATTGCAAACTTAGTAAAGTTTACACCTCATGATGGAAAATGCAATCAACAAAAAACAGTGNNGNAAAAATGNGTCTTCATTTTAATTACTTATTATCTAAGCCTTCTTACCCCAACCNCCCTGCTCGNTNTGCTGCCANTANGTTAAGTCATGGNCTGNNTCNGTGTAGNTTTTCCAGCGNGTTCTTGCAGCAACAACGGCACTNTGGTCAGTGCCGTCAAACATTTCCANACAACGGTCGTATTTNCNCANNNCNTCGGATTNCATGCTGTCCACCAANACAAGNACCGTGGCNNTNGCCGGGTTTTCNTCTTCTGTGGTNAGGTATATNNGNTGCTGATCNGGGGATTTGGCTTTCANGCTGCCGTGGGGNAGGAAACTGTTCTTGCTATAGGTCCAGAGNAGNTCATCCAATTCCCGCATNCGNTCTTCNGAGCCNACCTTGATCACCGCCTTCAGACCCGCNCCGTGNACCTTTTCGAGCAGTTTCGGNAACGCNCTCGTTANAGGTTGGTGGAGCAGATGATAAAAGCTGATGTNGGTCATCTTGGTTTTCTTTTTTTGTTAGAGGGGGGAAATTCCCCCGCGCCTCATTTGATTTGGGNGGCCCTCACTGCGCGGGCTTACGCCAGCCCACCGGGCTGACGGTCCTGCTCGTCCTACGTATTAACTCGGGCGGCCGCTTGGCCTTGCCTCTGACCTTTATGGTCTTCGGATTGGAGCCCTTTTTTGTGTGGTTTCTGTTCTAATCCTCGTAATTGTCGCGGACCAGTTGATCCAGAAGGCGCACGCCATATCCGGTGGCGCCGGGGGCGGCAATGTCAGAAGCTTCTGTGCGCCATGCGGTTCCGGCAATATCAATATGGACCCACGGCACGTCGTTGACGAAACGTTGCAGGAATTGAGCTGCGGTGATGCTGCCGCCGTATTTACTCCCAACATTTTTCATGTCGGCAATCTTGGAATCAACCATTTTGTCAAAACCCTTGCTCATGGGCATCCGCCAGACCAATTCATCAACGTCTTTCCCGGCTTTGCTCAGCTTTTCGCATAACTCATCATTGTTGGAGAATATTCCGGCATATTCATGTCCCAGCGCAACCAACATCGCCCCGGTCAGGGTGGCAAGGTCAATCATCAATTTCGGTTTGAAACGGTCCTGCGTATACCAGAGCGCATCGGCCAGTACTAAGCGACCTTCCGCATCCGTATTAATCACCTCAATGGTTTGGCCAGACATACTAGTCACCACGTCACCGGGACGTTGTGCGGTGCTTGACGGCATATTTTCCACCAATCCCACAACGCCGATCACATTGGCCTTCGCATTACGTCCAGCGAGGGCTTTCATGGCACCGACCACGGCGGCGGAACCGCCCATGTCAAACTTCATATCTTCCATACCCGCGCCCGGTTTCAGGGAAATACCGCCNGTATCAAAGGTCACGCCCTTGCCAATAAACGCAACNGGCGGCTCATCATCATTTTTCGATCCGTTCCAATGCATNACCACCAGATAGGATTCACAAGCACTGCCCTGCCCCACNCTCAGCAGNGACCCCATGCCCAATTCTTCCATTTCATCTTCGGTAAGAATTTCCACATCAANGCCAAGATCAGACAATTCCTTGATCTTTTCNGCATAACTTTCNGGATANATCACATTGCCCGGCTCTGTCACCAGATCACGCGCCAGCACCACACCGTCCGCGATCAGGTCCAGTTCCTCAAANATATTTTTTACATTTGCCGNGGCACCNCACATAATTTCCACACNGATGATGGAAGGNTTTTTCGCCTCTGNCTGTTTGGTGAAATATTTATCAAACCGATAACGGCGCANGCGAATNCCATANCCCAGATNCGCNGCAAATTCAGCGCCNGAAATATTNGCCTTTTTCGGCACNTCCGCNGCNATNGACAATGTTTCATCACCGGANGCAATCAAGCGNGCCATGATTTTACCACCAATTTTCTGTGTCTTGACCANATCAAGGTCGGCCTCTTTACCNANNCCNANAACAAGCACCCGGTTAATTTCCAGATTGGNCGGGGCAACAAGATCAATGATCTGCCCNAATTTTCCNTCAAAATGNCCCACATCCATCGCCCGACTGACGAGACCGTCTGTTTCTTTNTCGATTTTTGCNGCACTGNCCGANAATTCCTTNTCAGCATAGACAAAAATGACGTGAGAATCAGATGTGGGAAGNGATTTTTTACTAAATTTTATATTCATTATTGCCTCAATTGTGACCAAGTATCTTTATATGCAGTTCCATAATGACTGATACTGCTGTAAAAGTCATTGCGCAAGTATAAAATCTCACTTATTTCTTTGGCATTTTCGGGCTGCCGTGAAATAAGAATAGGCAACAAAAACAAAAATATGTAAATAATGCTATATGGTACTTAAAATAATCCTCATCAGCCTGTTATCAGGGACGATTTTGTCCACATCTTCGCACGGCAGTCTGGCCTTCGAAGGGGACCAAATCACCGCTGTCCAAAAGAACATCACATTTTCAGCCCGTAAAATNGAATATGACAGCNACAACAANCTGATTGTCGCCANCGGTGATGTCACNCTGTATCATGATAATAATANCCTGAAAGCCGACAAAATAATTCTTGATCGNANCACTCAGGAAGTCAAAGCCACNGGCAATATCAGCATCCNNGANGGCAANGGCAACATCATGTTTCTGGANGAAACGATCCTTAANGACGGCCTGAAACAAGGNTTCATCCGCAATATCAGGGTTTTNTTNTCCGACGATGGTCATCTCGTCGCCCGTGAAGGCAGCCGCGAGGGCGGCAGGACAATCTTTAGAGATGCCGCCTATTCCCCCTGCAAAACCTGNAACAAAGATGGCATGAGNGAACCCTTGTGGCAAATNCGNGCCGATAAAATCACCCATGACGAAGACGACAAGGTGATCAGATATAAAAATGTCCTGTTGGAAGTCGCGGGCGTGCCGATTTTCTATACCCCCTATTTTTCCCACCCGGACCCGACCGTTCATTCCGCATCGGGCTTTCTGACCCCGGAATTTGCNACCTCNTCGGAATTGGGCCTGAATGTCACCATCCCCTATTATTTCACATTGGCCCCCGATAAAGACATCACCGTTGAGCCTTTGATTACCTCAAAAGAGGGGATCGTTATGGCCGGAACTTACCGCCAGCATACTGGCAATGGACAGTTTTTCGTCAAAGGATCCATCACCAATGCCACTGACCGGGATATTGGTCAGGTAGATACCGGCGAGCATGAAGTCCGAGGACATATTTCATCCGGCGGCCAATTTGATCTGGATAGCCTGCAACTGGCCGGGGACAAGTGGCAATGGGACTATGCCCTGCGCTGGGTCAGTGATGATACCTATCTGCGGCGTTATTATCAGGACCGTTCCGATGTTCTGGAAAGCCACGCTAAAATCGAAAATTTCACAAACCGCAGCTATTTTACGGCGGGCNTATANGGTTTTCAGGGTCTTGACGAAGAAGATAATAGTGCCACANCCGGAATTGCCCTGCCCGCATTCGATCTGAATATCGCCTCTACCCCCGGAAAATGGGGCAATCAGTTTACCATTGATGCCAGCGGGGTTGCCATTGTGCGCACGNACGGTGTGAATACACAGCGCATGAGCCTTGAAAGCGCCTGGAAACTGCCGCTGAAAACCAGCCTTGGTGATTTTTACACCTTTACCGCCAGTATTCGGGGCGACGTATTCCACAATAGTTCCGCCGAAAAACAGGATCAGCCCATTCACGGCGGCACCAATGGCACCTTTGGGCGAGTTCTGCCCAAATTTGCCATCGACTGGAAATTGCCCTTCATCAAAAATGGCGAGTCCACTCAACAGATTATTGAGCCACTGGTCTCGATCATCATCGCGCCAAACAATAAAAATTCCGATGACATCGTCAATGAAGACNTGCNGCNNTCTTCATTGAATTTGATGAAAATAATCTGTTCAGCCATAACCGCTATAACGGTTACGATCGGTGGGAATCTGGCACACGGGTGAATTACGGTATCCGCTACTCCCTCTATGCCGGAGACATAAGTGCCGTTGCCACCATCGGGCAAAGCTTCCGGTTTCAATCGTCCGAGACCTTNCCCATTGGCAGCGGGTTTGAAGGAAAATCATCGGATTTTGTTGGACGTCTTGACTTGATCATTGGGGATTATATTGATTATGTTCACCGTTTTCGGCTGGATAAAAGCAGTTTACGCTTGCGCCGGAATGAAATGATTTTGTCCGGCGGCACCAAAAAAATCCGTGCCAGTATCCGCTATCTTGACCTTGACCGAAATTCCGCTGACCTCATCAATACCGAACTTGAAAACAGTAAGGAACTGGGGCTTGGTCTGCAATATCTCTTTAAGGATCAATGGGCCGTTCACGGAAGCTNGGTCCATGACCTGCTTAAAAAAGACACAATTTCCTATGATGCTGGTATTAAATTCAAGAATGAATGTCTGGAGTTTGGTTTGAGCTTTGAAAAACGTCTGACATCGGACCGGGATATCACCCCGTCTACCACGTTCCATTTGAGATTAATCCTGAAACANCTTGGTTAATTTCGGGGCGTAATTTTTGAGGTTAATTTTGCCTTTTGATTTTTCAACAGTTTACCAGTATAGATATGATACAAATTTTAAAGGGTTAGGCTAAAATTGAGTAAATATAAAATGAATGACAAATTTATTGCCTCTACAATAAAAACAGGTTTGATAACNATTATGGGGTGTTTCNTGTTATCTCCTGCGGCGGGACATGCCCAGCAAGCCGAGAATGGTCAGGAACTCCGTGACGTACAGCAGATTGTTGCCGTGGTCAATGACAGCCCAATTTCGCTCTATGACCTGAANCAACGTGTCCTGTTATTCATAATATCCTCCGGCTCACGTCAGCTTACACAGCAAGAACAGCAATATATGAATCAACAGGCTTTGCAAAATCTGATTGATGACAAGCTGAAAACTCAGGAAGCCGAAAAATATAAAAACCGTCGTCAGTAAACAAGNGCAAGAACAATCTTTTGCCTCCTATGCCCAACAGATGCGGGTCACGCCCCAACAATTGGAACAGCAGTTGAACCAAGCGGGCATCCGCAAAGAATCCATGCTGTTACAGGTTGAGGCTAGTCTGGCGTGGGAACAGGTTGTCGGCGGCCTTCTTATGCCACAAGTCAGCATCAGTGACGAGGAAATCTATTCCATTCTAGACCGCATGGAAAGCAATAAGGGACAGCAGGAATATCATCCACTGGAAATTTTCCTATTGGTCTCCGATAATGAAAAAAGAGAAGAAAGCAGAGTTGCCGCCAACCGAATTGTTGAACAACTNAGAAACAAGGCCTCCTTTCAGGTGATGGCCCGTCAGTTTTCACAATCCACCACATCCGCCGTCGGCGGTGATCTGGGCTGGCTCATGAAATCACAGCTTAGCGCGGAAATTACCGCGGCACTGGAAAACATGGAACAAGGACAAATTTCGGACCCTATCGAAACCGAAGATGGTTTTTATATTCTGCAGCTGGCCGGGAAAAGACAGATATTAACNGCNTCCGANACCGATACCCGCGTCGANTTGCAACATTTGTTNTTTGAAGTTTCCGACAAAGCTCAAANCGAGGAACTGGAAGCNCTGGAAAAAATCGTTNCTGCTGCNGCTGCAAAAATNGAAAATTGTNAAAACCTTGAGGAACAGGGCAAAGAGCTCGGCGCAAAAGAAACCGGAAGTTTAGGCAACCTTGCCATTTCCGATCTGCCTAAAAATNTGCATAAAGCTCTTCTGGAACTGGAAATCGGTCATGCGACCGCTCCGATCAAGGAAGACAATGGCTACCGTGTCTTTGTGGTCTGTGACAGAAAAGATCCTGTGGTAAGAATGCCGGATTATGACAGCGTAGAAGGCAGCCTGTCCCAACAAAGAGTTGGCCTGATTGCCAGACGCCACCTCAGGGACCTGCGGCGTGATGCCATTATCGACTATAAATAATCCGCTACCGCTGGCCGTCTCCCTTGGAGAGCCTGCCGGCATCGGCCCCGAAGTCATCCTTAAAAGCTGGGCAGAACGGACAACGCAGNACTTGCCGTCTTTCTTTGTCGTTGGCAATGCGGAGATACTCCGTAAAACCGCCCGGCAATCNGGTCTGAATATTCCCGTAGAGTCCATCTCCTCCGCNAATGANAGCCACCGCATTTTTCAAGATGCGCTNCCTGTGCTGAATATNNAGGCCAAAGCCGATTTTGATTTTGGACAGCCTTCGACNAATACCGCAGACCTCGTTCTNAANTCTATCGAAAAGGCCGTTGNATTGAGCCTNGCCGGAGAAGCCGCCGGATTGGTCACNGCNCCNATACAAAAATCTGTTCTTTACGCGGCGGGATTTACCTGTCCCGGCCATACGGAATATCTNGCNGAGCTNTGCNCAGGGAAAGACACNGCGNCANCNATGCCCGTNATGATGTTGGTNTCCCCCGCGTTACGTGTTGTTCCCCTGACCATTCATATGGCGCTTCGGGATGTCGCCCCATCGATCACCACTGCGCTTATCGAAAAAACATGCCAGAAAATTCACGCGTCCCTGATACAGGATTTCGCCATTGAAACGCCGCGCATTGCCGTTGCCGGGCTGAACCCTCACGCCGGGGAAGATGGCACCATGGGACAGGAAGAACAGCATATCATCATCCCGGCTCTGGAACGTTTGCGC
>JAESPY010000081.1 GCA_016765435.1 Emcibacter sp. | reverse complement strand
ATCACCGCACGGGAAAATTTTCGGCAGAGGTCTTAGTGCCCACCGGGGACGGCAAAACGACAACAACAATCATTCGCGGACGGACGCACGCCATAAGTTATGTTCCGGCCTTGAATAAAACCATCCCGTCCGGTCGGCAAATAGCCGAACAGGATATCATCTGGATGTCCCTGCCCACCCTTGGCATAGGCCGCAATATCATCCGGCAGAAAGACCAGTTGATCGGCATGATCCCTCGGCGAGGCCTGAAAAGCCAGTCACCGATCCGGCTTAGTGACCTGACACGGCCCGAAATTGTCCGGCGGGGAAGAATGATCAGCATTCTCTTTAAATCCGGCAAGATCAGCCTGTCCGCCATTGGCAAAGCCATAGAGAGCGGCGGATTGGGCGATGTCATCCGTGTCATGAATAGTAAATCCCACAAAACCATGGGGGCCGTGATCACGGGTCCTAATCAGGTTCAAGTCATTACCGCCCAATTGGACCTTGCACAGTTAAACAGCCAGCGCTAACCGATAATCCTTAAGGATCACATGAAATGACTTATCTTTTAAACACCATCAGGTTTCCGCAATTTAAATGGACTTTTTGCCTGACTTTTATGCTGATCCTGATTCTGCCTGGCTGCAGTGCCGTCGACAGAATCGGCGATATCGGCAAAGCACCAGACCTTGCCCCCATTGAACACGCCCGGGTTGTTCCCCAGCAAACCGCCCCCTCAGAAAGAGTAATTCCTGTCCAAAATCAGCCGGTGGTTTTCCAGAAAAATGAAGGAAACTCCCTGTGGCGCGTCGGGTCCAAGAATTTTTTCAAAGATCAAAGGGCCAGCAAGATCGGTGACATTCTGACCATCAATATCACAATTAATGACAAGGCCAGCATCAACAATCAAACCACACGCACCCGGACAAATTCCGATAGCGCGAATACGGCAAACTTCCTCGGACTTGAAAGTCAGTTAGATAAAATTCTGCCCAGTGCCGTAGATCCCTCAGCTCTGGTTAATATGGGAAGCGCATCCTCCAACGTGGGGACCGGCAAAGTCGACCGCAGTGAATCCGTTGAATTAACATTGGCTGCTGTCGTGACACAGGTTCTGCCCAACGGCAATATGGTCATACAGGGCCGACAGGAAGTCCGGGTGAATTTCGAGGTTCGCGAACTGACCGTCATGGGCGTGATCCGGCCAGAGGATATCAGCTCCGCCAATACTATTCAGCATACCCAAATCGCAGAAGCCAGAATTTCATACGGGGGCCGTGGTCAATTAACCGATGTCCAGCAAGCGCGTTATGGCTCTCAATTATTTGACATCCTGTTCCCTTTTTAGGGCCTATAAGTTTTAACATTTGTGTCGTCCGCGGGGCTTAACCGCCCCCGGCATTTCCCACACAAAAAAAAGGACCGTACCAGAAGAGTACGGTCCTTTTTAAATGGGGCTTATATTATTTTACAATTTAACGCTTAATTATCGCGATGAACTTTTTCATATTGCTCATGTTCTTCCTGAGCTTCCAATGTCATCACCGCAATGGGGCGCGCATCCAGTCGTTCCAGATTTATCGGCTCGCCCGAAACCTCACAATAACCATATTCACCAATTTTGATTCGCTCAATTGCGGCATCAATCTTGGTAATAAGTTTACGTTGCCGGTCGCGAGTCCGAAGCTCAAGCGACCAGTCTGTCTCTGACGATGCCCGGTCGGCAATATCAGGCTCTTTCTGGCTGTCTTCCTGAAGATGATTCAACGTTTCCTTGGATTCGCGCAGTATATCTTCTTTCCAGTCCAAAAGTTTATTATGAAAATACGCCGTTTGTTTTTCATTCATAAATTTTTCGTCTGATGAAGGTTTATATCCTTCTGGCAATTTCATTTCCATCAATGGCCTCTGGTTTTTATCATCATTATGGCCCGACATATTCTGCCCGACATATTCTGCCCGACATATTCTGCCCGATATATTCTGTCCGGGGTATTTTGCACAGGGTATTTTTCCAAGTACATTTTGGATGACAAACTACTCAACTCACCCGTACAATTCAAGCCTTAATTATGGATAAAATGCAGCCTATGATTTAAGGTCTATTCTCCAAGCATTTCAAGCTTTGCCAACTCGACCTTAACCCGCAATTCCATATCGTCCAGAATCTCGTCCAAAACCGGGTCATTTGATAACGCTTTCTCCCGCGAAACGATCGTAATCACATCCCGTAATTTGGCTTGTGGAATATGTCCAACCAACAGCCCGTGACGGATAATTTCCAGATGTCCCATCAAATCTTCAGCCAGCGCCAAACCCTTTGACCGACCTTCACTACTGGTGGGCATCTCCTGCAAGGACAAGAGAGAACTGACCGATGTCAGGGGCGACGTCCCACTAGGGGGAGCCGCAGCAGCAGTCTCATCGGTTGCAAGGGCTTTGCCGAACCCTGCCTTGCCGGAACTGCTTTTCTTTCCCTTGCGCGATACGCCGGGCGTTGTAATCCGTCCTGGTCCTTTTATTTCCATAGCGTCCTCGTTCCTTTTTTTCGCAATATCGTGATAGCAGATCACATCACGGCTTCATAGGGGCCGTGGCATTTTTTTACCCGGCAAGCCTTACCTATTAAAGGCCCGTTAAAGGAAAAAACAGCCCCTTCCCTAATGATAAATTCCTTTGACCGTCTTTTATTATAAAAAATATATAGCAAAAACAACGCGTTATAAATCTTCTCCTCAGAAGCATTATTGGCATGGTTTTCGCATGTATGAAACAGAATGATAATAATGATTTTCTGAAACGGAATTAATATGCGCCGCACATCCCTTCTCCAGAAGTTCGCGTCCCTTATGCTGATCGGCCTCATGAGCGTGGCACATATTCTGCCCGCTCAGGCCGCCTCACGTATCAAGGATCTGGTGTCCATCGAAGGCGTAAGGGAAAACCAACTTATTGGTTACGGTCTAGTAGTTGGTCTGAATGGCACCGGTGATTCCCTTAGAAATGCCCCCTACACTGAACAAAGTATCGTTTCCATGCTGCAACGGCTTGGGGTCAATACCAGAGGTGCTAGTATGAAGGGCGAGAATGTTGCCGCCGTTTTGGTGACCGCCAGCTTGACGGCTTTTGCCCGCCCCGGAAACCGTATCGACATCAGCGTCAGTTCCATTGGTGATGCCGACAACCTGCGCGGCGGCACCTTGATCGTCACGCCCCTTAAAGGCGCAGATGGCGAAGTCTACGCCGTGGCCCAAGGCTCAATACAGGTTTCCGGTTTTTCCGCAGGCGGCGATGCTGGCAGCGTGACACAAGGGGTCCCAACGGCCGGACGAATCCCCAACGGCGGAATTGTCGAGAGAAAAGTCAACTATTCCATCATCACCAAAAATGAAATTCATCTTTCCCTGAATACATCTGACTTCACCACATCACGGCGTATAGCCAATGCGATTAACAAGAAAATGGGCGTCAAAACGGCCATGTCCCTTGACCCATCAACAATTCTGCTCATAAAGCCCGACAGCTATACCAGTGATATGGTCAGCCTGATTACCGATATCGAACAGATTTATATCCAGCCAGATCAAAAAGCCATCGTTGTGGTTGATGAACGCTCCGGCATCATTGTCATCGGCAAGGAAGTCCGGGTCAGCGAAGTTGCCATCGCCCAAGGCAATCTGACCATACGGGTTTCCGAAACGCCCCAAGTATCCCAGCCCAATCCTTTTGGCGGCGGCGAAACGGCCGTTGTTCCCCGGACCGATATTGAGATTGAAGGCGGCGAAGGTAAAAAGTTCGCCCTGCTCAAACCGGGTGTTAATCTACAAGAACTTGTTGATGGCCTGAACGCGNTGGGCATTGGCCCCCGTGACATGATCGCCATATTGCAGGCCCTGAANGTATCCGGCGCCCTCCATGCAGAAATTGAGGTGATGTGATGGATATGAAATTCCTCAATATACAANCTCAGACACAGGCTTTAACCAAAAGCAGCCTGCCAAAGCCNACAACGNCCTTTGAAAGAAANGCGCGGGAAACAGCGGAATCTTTTGAAGCNGTCTTTCTGTCNCAAATACTGAAAAGTATGTCAATCGGNCTGAAATCCGATGGCCCCTTTGGTGGCGGTCACAGTGAAGAGATATTTCAGGACGTTATGAATGAAGAAATTGCCAAACAAATCGCCCGAAATGGCGGGGTCGGCCTATCCGATGCCGTTTACCGGGAAATTTTAAAAACACAGGAAGTGGAACCGTCAAATGTCAAATAATAGATTATCCGGTCCTCAGAANTATCTTGNTCCCCTGATTGATACCATCAAAGACCTGACCAGCGTNATTTCAGANGANACCACCCTGCTGAAAACAAGCCGCCCCGGCGACCTGAANAAGCTTCTGCCTCTGAAAAACCAGCTCATGGCGACCTATCATAAAGAAATGTCNGAGTTAAANAGCCGNGGGGGCCTNCAGGCCAGCGGCAACGGNCCNGCCTTACGTATCCTGAAACANGAATCCCGGATTTTTCAGACTGTACTGGCNCANCATACAAGCTTGGTCAAGGCNCTGAAGAAAATTTCCGAGAATATGATNAAAGCCATCAGTGANGAAGTCATCAGAGNCCAAAATCAAAGCANCCGTTATGGGGCCAATGGGGNAAAATCANNCAANAANNCCCCAACGTCAATCACGCTGAATCAAACCNTCTGAACCACCGGGAAATATCCCCTCTCCCCANAGCCTAAATAACCCAAAATGAAGGAGCNNCGGCTCCTTTTTTTAATGCNCNNGCCCCCGNNGTCTTTNATCCCGGCCCCNATCAACATGCAAGCTTTGCCCACTGNATGGCAGAATCTACCCCTNTATNCTNTCTGATTTGAGNNCNTNATATTTTATCCTTATATTTCAATGAATTACCCATNANAATAACTGGCACACCCCTTGCATATCCAGAGTCGGTACATCCCTCATNTGGGATACGACATGTTCAGAATGCAACAAATGGAAGGAGAGCGGAATGGCTTTCTCAGTAAATACAAATGCCAGTGCCCTGTCGGCATTGCTAAATTTGAATATTACAACACGACAACTGGAAACAACCCAGACCCATATTAATACCGGCCTGAAAATATCATCTGCCAAAGACAATGCAGCTATATTTTCCATTGCCCAAAAACTACGGGCTGACCTCAGAGGATATAATGCGGTCAAACAGAGCCTTGACCGGTCCATCAGCACAACCGACATCGCCCTTGCCGCCGCCGGCGCCATTTCAGACCTGCTTATTGAAATGAAGGAAAAAGCAGTTGCCGCCGCCGATGCCGGACTGGATGCCACCAGCCGTGTCGCCCTGAATGAAGATTTTGCGGCACTGCGTGATCAAATAACCATCATTGTCTCCAATGCTCAATTCAATGGCACGAACCTGATTGACAATGGCACAGATGCCGTTGTGGCCATCACCAACCCGAATGCCAGCCAAACCATTACCATCGCCCATCAAAACCTGACACTCGGCGGGGGAAATATTGCCATTACTGCCGCACAGACAATCACATCACAGAGCCTTGCTTCTGCGGCTGTTGGTAGTATCTCCATATCCCTTACAGCGGTTAGTGCGGTCCTGACAAAACTTGGGGCCGGGGGTAAATCACTGGAATCCCAGCGCGTATTTGCTGACAAGATTTCCAATACCATAGAGATCGGCATTGGGAACCTTGTGGATGCGGATTTGGCCAAGGAAAGTGCCAATTTGCAGTCCCTTCAGGTAAAACAGCAACTGGGGATACAGGCCCTCTCCATCGCCAATCAGGCCCCTCAGTCAATCTTAAGTCTCTTCGGCAACTAGCATNAGCTGAGAGTTCTCTGAGAGTATTCTGAATAAGAACATGAAAATTGGGTAAGGTCTGGATTCAGAGAAACCGGCCTTCCCCCCATGTTTNTTTTAAACAACTCTTTCTCAAGCACGTTATTCAAAGGCATCAGAATTATGGCCTTCTCCGTAAATACAAACGCCAGCGCCTTATCGGCTCTGTTTAACCTGAATATTACAACACGGAATCTGGAGAAAACCCAGACCCATATCAATACCGGCTTGAAAATATCTTCCCCCAAAGACAATGCCGCCATATTCTCCATTGCCCAGAAACTCCGGGCCGACCTGAAGGGGTATAATGCGGTCAAGCAAAGCCTTGACCGGGGCATCAGCACGGCCGACATTGCCCTTGCCGCTGCCGGGGCCATTTCAGAACTGCTTATTGAAATGAAGGAAAAAGCGGTTTCCGCCACAGATATCGGGCTTGATGACATTAGTCGTTCCGCCCTGAATGAAGATTTCATTGCCCTGCGAGCACAAATTACAAGCATTATCAGCAATGCGGAATTCAATGGCACCAACCTGCTGAACGGCGGAACCGACGTCATTGTGGCAATCACTAATCCAAGTGCCGACCAAACCATTTCAATTGCCCATCAGAATTTAACATTGGGCGGGGGCAACGTAAGCATTACCGCTGCACAGGAAATTTCAACTCAGGCGCTTGCCTCCGCGGCGCTGGGCAATATTTCCACATCGCTTACAGCGGTAAGTGCCGTACTGACAAAACTTGGCGCAGGAGCTAAATCTCTGGAATCCCAACGGATTTTTTCCGACAAAATTTCTGATACCATTGAAATCGGCATTGGAAACCTTGTGGATGCCGATATCGCCAAAGAAAGTGCCAATTTACAAGCCCTGCAAGTGAAACAGCAACTGGGGATACAGGCCCTCTCTATCGCCAATCAGGCCCCTCAGGCAATTTTGAGTATCTTCGGCAGTTAGGCCTTTTCTTTTTCAAGGCCTATGATACCCTGTTGATGGCATCCCGTTAGAATGGACAGACATCATGACAGAACATAACCCTCAGGATAACGATATTTTTCTGGAAGGAGAGATCGTCGTCCTGCGCCAGCCCGACATCGAAAAAGATGTCCTGCAGGGCCATTGGCATAGCTGGTTCAACGATCCTGTCACCACACAATATCTGGTCCATGGCGTCTTTCCCGTCAATCGGGAACAGCAGGCCGAAATTGTTACCCGCGAAATGGCCGATCCCTCGTCCCTTTTGCTGGTGGTGATCGACAAAGCAACGTCCCGGCACATCGGTGTCGTCTGTCTGAAATTTATCAATCATACTTTACGCTCTGCAGCATTGAGCATCGTCTTTGGCGACCGGAGCGTCCGGGGAGCCCCACTGGAAGCCGTGGCGCTGTTGACCAAACATGCCTTTGACCGCCTCAGTCTACAAAGAGTTTACGGTGGCCAGCATGCAAGCCTTTGGCAATGGATGAACAGTCTGGAACTGATCGGCTATCGGCTGGACGGATATTCTCAGGATTACGGGATAAGGAACGGTGAAACATATGACATTGCCAACTATGCCGTCACTTCTAGCCATTTTTACACCCTGCAAAAACAGCGGGATGGCAATATCTGCACCGCGTCCCTTGAGAACCTACTAAGCCAAAAGGCATCCGAAAACAAAACCGAAATTATGAAACAGTTTTTTAGTGAGCTTTACGACGGATAACGATCGGCCCTAATTCCAGCACCTCCACCCCCAATGCCCCGGCCTCCTTCAAAAGAGACGAGCCAAGATCCGCGACAATATCAGATGAGAATACCGCATCCGTCGCCGGTCCCGCCTCATCAATCAGGATTGTTACATTTTTCGTACTCTGCGCCGGATAAGCCTCATATTTGCCCACCGTATCCTTGGGGTGTGTCCGGATCACCAATCGATAAGGTGGGATCGCCCCCGGAAAATGGTCCTGAATATCTCCCGATTTCAGCAAATCCAGCAAACAGGTGAGGCTGTCAAATTCCGTAACCTGAAAATGAACCCCTCTGGCCTGCATCTCCTGAATATAATCAGACGCAAATAAAATCAGGCATTCCTTGTCCTTGACACCCCAACTCTGTCGAAGCCGACTGCGTACCTTTGCCTTCGCCGGGCCTTTTACTTGCGCCTGAATATAACTCTTATATAAGTCACCCGAAATGAACAGAGCCTCTTGTGTAAGGCCCAGTGCCTGCAAACGCTGGCGCGCGCTTTCCTCTATCATCGACACCCGGTCCGGTAAAACTTCTTGCCACGAATCATCCATAAAACGCACGCTGATATTGAGACTGGAATCCAGAAAAGCCGTTGTTTTCACATCCAAGACTTTCGCCGCACGCCAAATGGCCTGTTCCGTCCGATCATCCACATGGCACGTGCCCGTGATGATCTGATCTGCGCCGAAACCTGCCAGATATCCCCCAATATCCGCCATGACATCATGATCCGGCCAATCCAAAACCGCAATAGAATTTTGCTGCCAGATGGCCTTGGCATAATCCTTGGCAATCACCGTAATATCCGGGGCGGATGACAGGCCTAAATGACCGAAAGCCTCTGTTCTGCTGTCACAATCCGGCCCCAATAAAATATCCCGCAGGGCGACAAGCTGGTTTGTACCACCGGGGTCCCGGCTGATAAAAAGAATTTTCTGCCTCATAATCCCGCCAACTTTCTGATATCAGCACAAGTCTCCAACGCGGGAACTGCATTCTCCGGCGTTGAGCATAGGGCGGCGCCTCCGGTCAAATGATCATATATGTTCGAGGCCACATGATACATGCCCCGGTTCAGGTCCGTGGTGATTGTCTGTTTCGCTCCCTCTTTGGGGTGGATGGTCAGCTTGTGGCTAAAGTCTGTCAGGGCAATCTGGGCCGTTTCAAATTCAAGGCTCAGATCAAAGGTCATACCGTCACGTACATCCGTTCCGATCATCTCGATTACTGCGCCCGTTTTTGTTTCCAGTCGGGCAGACAGGGTGGGGTCGTCGGGCCAGAAATCAGAAATCTCGTTTCCCCCCTCTATGGCTTGCACCGGCCCTGCCAACATATGGATCAGGTCGGTCATATGGGAGCCGTTATTATATAATCCCTTGTTATATATTGCCTTTCCAGATAAAAGTTTGCCATATATACCGTCTTTTATATGCCGTGCAAGTTGGCGGATTTTCGGGTCAAACCGCCGCAAATAATTCACCGCCATTCTGTCTTTATAGAGCGCCGCTATTTCACGGGCCGTGTCCAATCTGTCCGTGATCGGTTTTTCACACAGGATAAGCTTCACATCACAGGCCTGCAACTGGCGCAATATACTGTCATGGCTGGCGGTGGAGGTGCAGAGGGATATGATATCAAAATTCCGGTCCGCCAAGGCCTGATCAAGGCTGTCATAGGCCCGGTCCACATCCCAGAGGACCGCAAAATCCTGCGCGGCCTTTAAATTCAGGTCAACACAGCCTGCAAGATCAAAAGCGGTGTGGGTTTTAAAGGCCTTGGCATGGGTCAGAATATTGGGGCCTGTCGGATCATCCGCATCATAGCCCCCGGCAATGGCCCCACATCCAATCACAAGCACGGAAAATCTTTCCATGCTACACCTTTACCCGGCCAATATCCTGGTTGATCTGGCAGATATCCGGGTGCGCCCTCAGATAAGCCACCACATCCTCTATGGTATAATGTGGGTTTTCTGGAGTTAACGCCTCCAGAACCGCACAGATCACTTTAAAATCCTGAGCGGTATCAAGGGTAACAGACATATTCGGCCCCTGTTGAGCGAGCGGCGCCGGTAAATATTTTGTCTGGTAGCGATCCGGTGTTTGATACAAAGCACGGCTGACATGTTCCAGATCAAGCGGATCATTGGTCCGCGCAAAAGCATCCGCCAATACAGCCGTGCTGAAAACCTGCACCGCAAAACCAAGCGGATGACCCCGGCCCGTCTCATAATCTTCATCCCCCAGATTGGACAGATAATCTACCCCGCTGGACAGATAAGCCTCAACCGCCAAATCAATCAGGGCCGGGTCCAACAATGGGCAGTCTCCGGTCAGTTCCACGATAATATCCACATTATGAGATTGCGCCGCTTCCAGCACCCGCGACATGACATCATCCTCACTGCCCCGGTAGCATTTCACCTGAAGCCGCCGCGCTTCCTCCTCTATCACATCATCGGTATCATTGGTTGTCGTGGCAATGATAATATCATCCAACACTAGGGATCTCTTCACTCGTTCGACCATATGTTCCAGCATGCTTTTGCCAAGACAGGACATCAGGGTTTTACCCGGCAGGCGGCTAGAGGTCATGCGGGCCTCTATGGTGGCAACAATCCGGGGTTTATCCGTCATATTTTTTCCAGACCCCTGACAATATCTGATATCTGGTCAACCACATACGTCACATCATCTTCGGACAGGGAAACATGCAGGGGCAGAGACAAAGTTTGCGCGTAATATTGTNCCGCGCCGGACCGTTGTAATTTGCCGTATTTCTTTTCATAAAACGGGTGGGCATAAATGGGGATATAATGCACCTGCGTGCCCACATTACGGACCGATAACGCCCCGACAAAATCTATCCGCGTCATCCCCAAAGCCTCAAAATCAATCAAAACTACATAAAGATGCCGCGTTGCAGAACAATTATCTGCCGGAGCAACCGACATGATATGGGGCGATACATTCTTCAACAAACCATCATATTGCGCCACCAGACGCCGCCGTTTATCTGTAAAGGATGGCAATTTATCCAATTGGGAAAGCCCGAGNGCGCAATGAATATCACTTTGACGGTAATTATACCCGAGGAGTTGCATTTCATAATACCAAGGCGGCGGGATTTCTCCCTCGCATTCCGCCTCCCATTTGTCCGGGTCCCGCTCTATGCCATGATTACGCAAATGACAAAGCCTGTCATATAATGTTTCGTCATTGGTGGTGACGGCACCGCCCTCGCCCATGGCGATGGTCTTCACCGGGTGAAAGGAAAAAACCTCCATATGGGCGAAATGACAATCCCCGACCACTCTGGTCTCGCCGTCTCGGCCCTTATATGTCGTGCCGAGCGCGTGGCAACTGTCAATAATGATGCGCCAGTCATATTTACGGGCGATGTCGTGGATCGCTTCAATCTCGACCACCTCTCCCATGAGGTTAACTGGTGTAATCGCCACAATTGAGCNAAGTTCATCCGGGGTCAGCCCCGCTATCAAGCTCAGGACATCTGCGGCCCGCATCAGGCCCGTTTTGGGGTCAACATCCGAAAACAGAATATCTGCACCGCAGAAAACGGCGGCATTGGCCGTGGCAATGAAGCTGATGGCTGGCACAATGACCCGGTCCCCCGGTCCAACCCCTAAAGCCATATAGGCCATATGCAGGGCCGCCGTACCACTGGAACAGGCCGTCACATAATCTGCCTGTATAATATCTCGGAATTTATTTTCGAACTTATGAACCGTAGGACCCGTGGTTAACCAATCTCCGCGCAGGACATCGACAACGGCCTGAATATCTTCCTCATCAAGGGATTGTCGCCCATANGACAGAAATTTATGGTCATCCGTGGTCATATCACTTTTAACAATTCACGGAATTGAACATCGTCCAACCACTCCGCATTGGTATCACTGGCATAATCAAAATCTTCGGGCACACGNGTCGCATCCTGATCCATATAAAAGTCATCAGACCAGAAACTGAATTGCGGNGTGATGATATAGCGGTCATTCAGGACGATGGTCTGACGGCCATCATCCCGCGTGATCATCTGTTCATGGAGTTTCTCACCGGGGCGNATACCCACNTCGCGAATTNNAAGGTCNGGNGCAAGGCTTNTCGCCATCTCAGANACTTTCATNCTGGGNATTTTNGGAATNAAAATCTCNCCGCCNTGCATCATATTCAAATTNCTNAGGACAAAATCAACGCCCTGACGCAGGGTAATCCANAAACGGGTCATNCGNATATCNGTCACTGGNAAATGNTCNGTNCCATCCTCTATCAATTTCTGAAANAACGGCACCACGGAACCGCGGGAGCCAAGCACATTGCCGTAACGCACCACGGAACAGGAGAAATCCTGACTACCGCCCAGACTGTTNGCCGCCACGAAAATTTTGTCCGACGCCAGTTTTGATGCGCCGTATAGGTTAAGCGGACTTGCCGCCTTGTCTGTGGACAGGGCAATGATTTTTTTCACNCCGCAGCCGATGGCGGCCTCNGCCAGATTTTGCGCCCCNAAAATATTGGTNTTGATACATTCAAACGGNTTATATTCNGCGATNGGNACATGTTTCAATGCCGCCGCANGAATCACGAAATCCACCCCCCGCAATGCCATATCCAACCGATTTCGGTCCCGCACATCACCGATGAAAAAGCGCAAACTCTTGCTCTTTACATGACNGGNAAAGGATTGCTCCATCTCATATTGCTTTAATTCNTCNCGCGANAATATAATCAGACGATGNAAATCGGCATTATCCAATAACGTCTGGGTCAGCATCTTGCCAAAAGACCCCGTCCCCCCGGTAATCATCAGGGTCTTTCCCGCCAGAAAACCAAGATCAGTTTCAAAAGACCGGATTAGTGTCTCGCCCATTATTAAAGTCCTATCTTTTTTCAAAAACCCACCATGTCGCATTATCCATGCCCGTCATCGGCTTCCACTCAAACCCATANCCAAGACATTTCAGGTCCGGAAAATTTTCCAGCCAGAACGACCCATAATCCCGTTTAAATAATTTATCCCCGTGCCCCCGATATTGAATAATTTCCGGTTTGTCGGAAAAATATTCATAACATACGATATATTTACCAGAGGATTTATAGNTGTTTTCACACGCCGCCAGCAAATCATCATGATGAATATGGATCAGCACCCCGGATGTGAAAGCCAGGTCAACGGGCGTTTGCGGCACAATAAAATCACCGGCAAAGGCATTCTGAAGATTTTCCGCAGGCAGAACATTTTGTTCAATTAATATCTGTCTTGCTTTTTCATTAGGCTCCACCGCGAAATATTCCGCCTCACACAGCATTTTCATGGCCCGGATGTTCAGCCCTATATTCGGGCCGATTTCCAGCACGGATTTTGGCATATCAGCCGCCATATATTGAAATATTCGGACCCACATGGAAAGCCGCATCTTCATATGTTCATGGGACGTCGCATTTCGATCAACGTATGTATCGCCGAAATCCCCCCGCCAGAATTTAACCTGTTCCGTTTCTTGATTAGACATTGGATGGCTCCTGTTAACCTAACAAAATACTATATAGATAAAAGAAAATAGTTTCACTAACTTCTTTTAAAATTTAGACTTTTTATGGTTAACAGCCTCTTAATATCAGGCATAAATACCTGTCATTCCATGAGTTCTTTTTGCCGAACGGCGCTATTCAATGTAAACCAGTCAGGATTTTGATCCACAAGGCTTAAACAGTCCTGCCAAGAGAAATCATCCCGGCCCTCAAAAGCTGTCAAAATATTGGTAATCAACGTAAAATCATCTGGCTCATCCACACACCACCGATGATGTCCGGAAATTTCATCAGCCGGCAAACTGCCACAGGAGAATTCACTATCCGCACGGTAAATATAGGGGGTAACATGCTCACGCTCATGAGGTGCGTGACCGCAGGCATGGGCTTTTTTCAATGCTTTTGCCGAAAAAACCTCCACATCCAGACCCCGAGGATAATGCCCCTCACCCAAATTAATATAATCATACTGGTCTTGATGATCTAGAAAATAGCCAATGACCTGATCCACTAAAACCGGATCGATCAGGGGGCAATCGGATGTCACCCGCACGACGATATCCGCCGGATAATCCGTTAAGGCCTGCGCATAACGGCCAAGGACGTCGTCCTCACTGCCCCGCACACAGTCAATATTTTTTGTCTGACAAAATTTTTCGACCGGATCATCGCTGACATTTACTGTTGTGGCAACGACCAGACGATCAATGGTTCGGCTTTTGAGCAAGCGACTGACATGATAATCCAGCAATGTCCGACCCAATACTGTTTTAAGAATTTTTCCAGGCAGCCGCGTGGAGGTCATGCGGGCCTGTGATATGCAGAGAATATTATCCGTCATCATTCTATTTTGACCCAAAAAAAAGTCTGCATCAGGTGATACAGACAAAAAAGAATAACATACCGATTGCAGTTACGCTTCTTCGTCCACCACTATTCCTTCAAGACCCTCGCGTTCCCGATTGAAAGCAACAAATTTCAATATTTCTTCTGAGGGAAACTGGGTAACGACATCACCAGTGTCAACGTCGACGCCCTGATATACGAAACGTCCCGATCCATCATCAAGGTTAATCCGCAATCTGGTCCCCGGCGGCTGGTTCGGTAACGAGGCACTAATAATTTTCTCAGCTGCCTGAAGATAATCGCCGGTTTTTCCCAGCGACAACGACTCAAGACGCTTGTCAGCAGATTCTGCAATCTCTGATGAAACGCTCTTTGTTACTTCGTCGCTTAACCGGGGGGCGTCTTCCAATGCCTGAGTCTTTTGTCTTCTGCTCTCTACAGCACTAGACTTGGACACAACTTCTTTAATTTCGCCGGTACCAGGCAAGCGCGAATTTAATATATTAATTCCGTCTACCATATCAACCTCTACATATACTCAATTTCTCCAGATTACTCAACAAAACACACGAAAAAAATTTAAAAATATATTTACAAAAAAATAGTCGACTTTATTCAAGATATTTTTTGGTGAGGCATAATGTAAGCCCCACCAAAAAACCATATTAATATTAGTTGAACAGTGACAATACAGAACCAGGTGCCTGGTTCGCAATTGACAGAGCTTGCAGACCAAGCTGCTGTCGCACCTGCAATGATTGCAAGTTCGCACTTTCACGGGCCAAATCGGCATCAACCAGATTACCAATACCAATTTCGATGGCATCAGAAAGCTTGTCGGTGAATGACCGCTGGATCTCGACACGTTTTGCGCCTGCACCCAGTTTGGACAAGAATGTCGTAACCGTTGCTTCAGCCGCACTGATCAGAGCAAGAGCCGTAGACGCTGCTGCCACGGTCGTGATAACACTAGTAGACGAAATACCCAGACCAATACTTGTGGCCGAAATATCCGTTGCCGCGATCGAAATCGCTGAGGCTGCGGCTGAATCCGCACCATTTGGAACCGTAACCAGAGCCTGAATAGCAGCGCCGCCAGTTTTCACAGCATTAACACCGTTAAATTCGGCATTATTAACAACGGTATTAATCTGAGCAATCAGACTTTTATATTCGTCATTAAGCGCTGTCCGTGAGCCAGCATCCGTCCCGGGATCAATCGCCGCTGCGGCTTTAGATTTCAATTCAATTAAAAGATCAGAAACCGCTTCTGCCGCGGCGAGAGCCACGTTAAGAGAGCTTGATGCCCGATCAAGTGACCCTTTTACAGATTCAAGACCGGCTAGGTCAGCCCGTTGCCCCTGGGCAATGGCAAAAACCGCCGCATTATCTTTAGCAGATGCCACTTTCAGACCCGTATTAATTCTGGACTGAACAGTATCAAGTGCTCTATTTGTTTTTGTCAGGGATTGTAGCGCGAAAAGGGCGCCTGCATTTGTGTTGACTGAAAAAGCCATATTATAATCTCCATTCTGAGAATACTAAACTAAGAGCATTTTGCTCCATATAAAGGGCCGAAACCCGCTCGTGCCAGCTTGTGAAACTATGCCATTCTGGCGTTCTCACTGACCCGATAAGAATAAGTTGTAATCTATTAAAGAATAGTTAACAACAATTTTTTTAGGGAAATAAATAGATTCCTCTTTCGGAATCAAAAAGTTACTGTCCATTATCACAATATAGTTAATTAAATATTAACTATAAATGACCTGTTTTTTCATAGAAATTAATGATTAAATCGAATTATTTAGACCGAATAATTCTGGCCGGTTGTCACATTGGCATCTTTTGCCTCGGCCACATTATTACGGGCCTGTGCGGCAAGCCCTTCCATGATATTCTTGTTAATATCAATCAAAGCCTGAACTTCCTCATCGCCACGGGCCACCTGTGAGCTATATTTACCCACCCAGATAGATATGGAAATAATCGAGGCCCGCAATTGCTTGGGCAGCATATTGCCTTCGACCGCGCAATCCGTGGCCAGCGTGGACCATAGCTGACGGTTCCAATGGAGCGCATCATGCAATCTCACATCAAGTTTCGGCAAATCCTTCGCGTCCATCAAAGCCCGCGTCACTTCGGCAAACAGCCGATATTCCGTCTGACTGGTAGATTCATTTGCCTTCTGGGTTGTCTGGTATGCCTTCAGGGACATAATTCAGCCTCGCATTTTCATATTCAAACATTTTTTTACACTTCAGCAGCGCTTTGTAATATTCGCCGTCCATAACATCTTTGCTTATGGCAACGCACATTGTTTTTGCCGCCGGGTCTTCAATAACGCTGAGCAGTTCTGTCATCCGCAAAACATATTGCTCATGGTATTTGTTAAAACCCTTTTCATCCATATACATCAGCATGATCGGGAAATAGATATGCTTCATGGGCGTATCAACGTCTTCTGCCAACAGAATATCTTTTTCCCGCAGGAGAGATGCTCTGTTTTGTAAAATCATTGTCGACCTGCGATCACCATTTACAATGACAGCGCCGTTAACGACAATCTTTTCCCCTGGTTTCAACGATATTTTTAACGCCATTTCCTCACCTTTATCTGACTATTATTCTGGCCTTTACCCGGATGATGACCAAAAAGCATCAATAAAGCAAAGCCATTATCTCAAATTTTGTGTTAATAAAATATGAACTAAGTTAATTAACTATAGTATAAATAAGAAATCAGTTACAATATTTTCACGTAAAAATTAAAAAAACCTGTGAATTTCAGGGTTAAAACCCTTTTAAAGGCAATGATTATATGGCAAAAAAAGAATCACGTCCTCCCCACACCAAAAAATGTAAAACAATATGACAAGCTGATCCGAACAGGCACCAAACATTATGACAAGGGAGAACTGACGGAGGGATTACGACATTTCACAAAGGCTCTCGAGTTTGAAGGCTATCATCCCAACACCCTCATCCTGATGGCAAGATGCCTGTTCGGAATGGGCATGAAAAATAAAGCCATAAGCCTGATGGAACATGCCCTTGACCAGAATGCGGAAAATCCGGCCATCTGTGAATCCTTGGGCACTGCCTGTATTTCCTTTGATATGCCGGAACTGGCGGTAAAATTCTTCACCCTTTATATCCAGCTTAATCCCAGCGAACCGATTGGCTACAACAATTTGGCCACGGCCCTGCGCGAAAATGGCCAGCTTGACGAATCTATCCAGATTTTACAGGATGTTATCCCCATTTATCCAGAACATGCCATCCTGTGGAATTCCATCGGCGCGGGGGTTTCTTTCCGGGATGGGTATCCCGCCGCCCAGATTTTTTATGAAGAAGCTTACCGCCTTGACCAAACAATCCCTATGTTCGCCAGCAACCTTTGTCTGGTATATGCGCATATGGGACAATATGAAAAAGCCTTTGAATTTGCGAATAAAACCGTTGAGCTAGCCCCTAATGCTGCCACCAGTTATCTTGCTCAGGCCCATAGCGGACTAAGGGCTGGTAAATTCGATGCTGCCTTTGAGGCCCTCGCCTGGCACAATCATCCCTCTGACCCTGGTGCTGTCTTCATGCCCTATCAAATAGATAAATGGGAAGGGCAAAACCTGAAAGATAAAACAATTCTGATCGGCGCAGAACAAGGCATCGGCGATGAAATATTATTTTCCTGTCTTTACCCCGATCTTATTAAACGGGCCGGACATGTGATTATTGGTTGTGACGCGCGACTGGTGCCTTTGTTCAAGAACAGCTTCAAGCAAGCCACCATACTTCCCTATACCTCTGGGCAACATGAGGCTGGTTATAACGTCAGACTTTATGAAGGTATTAAGCCGGAAGAAATTGACTATATGTGCCTCTATACAGACCTTATGCGGTATGAGTGGCGGTCGCTTGACAGTATACCAGACATGAGTGACGGTTACTTGATCCCCGCACAGGACAAAGTAAATCACTGGAAAGAAAAACTGTCTCACCTGCCCCATAAGATAAATATTGGCATCTGTTGGCGCAGTGGCCTGCAGCAGGCTAAACGGAGCATGTTTTATGCGGAATTGCAAGAATGGGCAGACATCCTTAAAACAGATAATGTTAATTTCATCAATATTCAATATGGCGACTGTTCCAATGAAATCAAAGAATTGCAGGATGTCCACGGCATTACTCTACATCATTTTGAAGACCTGAATCTGAAAGATGATTTCGAGGACACCGCTGCCCTGATGGTAAATCTTGACCTCGTTATGGGACCCGGCACGACACCAGTTGCCCAAGCCGCCGCCGTAGGCACGCGATGTTGGTGGCTGCATTACAACATGAAACCGTGGTGGAGTTTTGGACAGGACAACGGAACGCCTATCTTCAAAAAAAGTCAATTCACCATGAAACCGTCCACATTGGAATGGGCAGAATTTATGCCTTTGTTTGCCAAGGAAGAATTCACCCCCTGGATTACGGAAAAACTTAAAGAAAAAATCACCTGATCTGATACCCCCCAAAAACATGCCCTCTTTTTCGTCAAATTAATCTTTGACCTTTTACAGGCAGCAAGATACTTTGATACGCATTAAAATAAAACGGATGTTTGGTTATGAAATTTACTGGTACAGATACATATGTGGCAACCCCGGACCTGATGATTGCGGTTAATGCCGCCCTCACTCTGCAACGGCCCCTGCTGATTAAAGGAGAACCGGGAACCGGAAAGACGGTTCTGGCCCATGAAGTGGCCAAGGCACTGGGCAAAGACCTTCTGGAATGGCATATCAAGTCCACGACCAAGGCCCAGCAAGGCCTGTATGAATATGATGCTGTATCCAGACTTCGCGACAGCCAGCTTGGCGATGAAAGAGTTCATGACATCAAGAATTACATCAACAAGGGTAAATTATGGGAAGCCTTCACCGCAGATGTCAGCCCGATTTTGCTCATTGATGAAGTTGACAAGGCCGATATTGAGTTCCCCAATGACCTGTTGCAGGAACTGGACCGCATGGAATTCAATGTTTACGAAACCGGAGAAACCATCCGCGCCGTGAACCGCCCCCTGGTGATCATTACCAGCAATAATGAAAAAGACCTGCCCGATGCCTTCCTGCGTCGCTGTTTCTTCCATTATATCAAGTTCCCCGACAAAGAAACCATGACCGAAATTATTGATGTCCATTTCCCCGACATTCAGAATATTCTGGTCCGTGAAGCGCTTAATCTCTTTTACGATGTGCGCGATGTGCCGGGTCTGAAGAAAAAACCTTCAACGTCAGAACTTCTGGACTGGCTGAAACTTTTGATGGTCGAAGATATGCCGCTGGAGGCGTTACGCAGTAGCGACACAAAAACCATGATTCCGCCTTTGCACGGTGCCTTGCTGAAAAATGAGCAGGACGTGCATATGTTGGAACGACTGGCCTTTATGAACCGACGCGAAAACCGGTAAATCCTATGTTTACAGATTTCTTCTTCACCCTTCGTGACCATGGCGTTCCCGTATCTCTGCGGGAATATCTGATGCTTATGGAAGGCATGCAGGCGGGCTTGGCCAACCATTCCATCACGGATTTCTATTATCTTAGCCGGGCAACACTGGTTAAGAATGAGAGCCATCTGGATAAGTTTGATCAGATATTCGGCCATTGTTTCAAAGGACTGGAAGCCCCCGAAGCCGAAGACCTGATGGCGGAAATCCCCGAAGACTGGCTACGGAAAATGGCCGAAAAATTCCTCACGCCCGAAGAAATGGCTAAAATAGAGTCTATGG